>JBEKVL010000445.1:0-5883 GCA_049514055.1 Tepidisphaeraceae bacterium
CTCGCCGGCTGGTTCGGCCGCGGGCGGCGGCGCGGCTGGCACGTCCATGGGCACAGGCGATTTGTCCGCCGGCGCGCCGAGCCGATGCAGGCCATCGCCGGCCATGATTCCATCCGCCCCGAGACGCAGCGCGTCGGCCAGTGCCCCGGCCCGGCCGTCCGTCTGCGACAGCCAGACATCCACGTCCGCGTGGTGGGCCTTGATCGCCGCGATGATTCCCGGTTCCTCGCGATACAGCGATTGCAGACTCAGGACGACCATCCGGTAGCTCTGCGGTTTGCGGCACAACTCGGCCATCGCCTGGTAGGGGCAGTCCGTTTCGAATGCGGTCTGTCCTTCCCGGGCCAGGACCGCCAGCACCGCCTGCCGGCAGGCCGCGTTGCCAACGGCAATCGCCCGGCCCGGACCGCGCGAGGATTGAAGTGTGAGGGATGCCATGGTTCCTGCAAGTGTCCAATAATACTTTACGAACAGGTGCAATGGGAAGCGCGAAGAAGAACGATTCTGCCGCTTCGCAAGTGACCTCCGGAGATGAAGATAGGCCGACTGTGCGGATTGGCCTGCCCGTTGGCCCGGTCGGCCAGGAACAACGGGTGAATCCGTTTCCTCATTCCGGCGACGGTCCCTTCCGATTCGCGGAGAAATTATTCTTTTGACATCGCCCATTTCGGGCGCTACCGTCTGCGTGTATTCGAGGCCGCGCCCCGAGACGTGTTCTTTTGGGCAGAGTATCACACCTCGCACAACACTGGTTGCTGCTGTAACTCGGTCGGGACAGAGTCAGCCGATTTTTCTGGCTTGACGCAATCGACCGGCTCAATACGTTCGAAGGAGGTAGACCATGTTTCGTGCAATTCGTCCGGCGTCTCTTGGCTTGTTCGCGTTGATCGTGGCGGCGCCCGGGGCAGTTCTGGCCAGCCCCTATCAACAGACCAACCTGATCACCAGTGCGACGGATTCGGACCTCATCAACCCCTGGGGCATCGCTTTCAGCCCCACGAGCCCCTTCTGGGTTTCCGACAACGGCACCGGCAAGTCGACGATCTACAACTCGGCCGGGATCAAGCAGGGCCTGGTCGTGACGATGCCGGTCGGAAGCGAGCCCGTAGACGGGATCGTCTACAACAACACCACAAATTTCCACGCTGACAATTTCATCTTCTCGAGCGAGAATGGGACCATTGCCGGCTGGCGCGGGGCGCTGGGGTCGACCGCCGAGCAGTTGTATTCCGTCACCGGGGCCGTCTACAAAGGACTGGCGATCTCGACGGCTAAAGACACGCTGTACGCGGCCAACTTTCACGACGGCGTGGTCGACGTGTTCGATTCGACCCACTCCAGCCCCATCGGGTCGTTCTCCGACCCGACAGCCCCCGCCGGCTATGCGCCCTTCAATATCCAGAACCTCGGCGGCAAGTTCTACACGACCTTCGCCGTGCAGGACGGCGCCAGGCACGATGATGTTTCTGGTCCCGGCAACGGTTTGGTCGACGTGTTCGATCCGACTACCGACACCTTCACCCGTCTGGTGACCGGCGGCGTGCTCGACTCTCCCTGGGGCCTTGCCCTGGCGCCGGCCAGCTTCGGCGACTTCGCCGGTGGTCTGCTTGTCGGGAATTTCGGCGACGGCAAGATCAACGCTTTCAATGCGACCACGGGTGCCCTTCTGGGAACACTGAGCGACAGCGGCAGCAACCCCATCGTCAACCCCGGCCTGTGGGGCCTGGCTTTCGGCAATGGCAGCGCCGACCCGAACGCGCTCTACCTCACCGCCGGCGGCGCCGACGAGGCTTCCGGCGCGTTCGCCAGGATCAACGCCGTCCCCGAGCCGTCCACCCTTACCCTGTTCGCGCTGGCCGTGGCCGGCCTGGCCGGGCGTTGGCGCCGATCACTGTGCCGCAGCTAAGGCCCGGCACGGAAACAGGTGTCCAGACTTCGGGTGCCACGGCTTGTCTACTGCAAGCCGTGTCTGCGTGACCGCGAAGCACAGCTTGCAGTAGACAAGCCGTGGCACCCCGTCGCGACAGTTGTTCAGTTCGGAGTCCTAAGGCCCGTGAGCACGCTATCCCGCGTCCGGGAGAGCAGCGAACTCTTGAACCCCCAACACTATTTCCACGTCTTCCTCAACTCCGCGATCACCTTGCACTCCCCCAGCAACTTCGCCGCCGCTTCCAGCGTGATCATCGACGACGCATCCGACTTGGCCTTCGCCGGCTCGGGGTGGCACTCGATGAACAATCCATCCGCGCCGGCCGCCATCGCCGCCCGTGCCAGTAGGGGGGTCAACTTCGGATTTCCACCGCTGGCATTGCCCATGCCGCCGGGCTGCTGCGTCGAGTGCGTCGCATCAAACACCACCGGCACGCCGAAGTCGCGCATGACCGCCAGGGCCGTTATGTCGTTCACCAGCCGGTTGTAGCCGAAGAATGTCCCGCGCTCGGTCAGCATGATATTCGTATTCCCCGTCGAGCGCACTTTCTCGACAGCGTTCCCCATTTCCTGCGGCGACATGAACTGCCCCTTCTTCACGTTCACCACCCTCCCCGTACGCCCGCAGGCCATCAACAGGTCCGTCTGCCGCGCCAGGAACGCCGGCACTTGCAGCACATCCACCACCGCCCCGGCCGTCGCCACTTGGTACGTCTCGTGTACATCCGTGAGAACCGGCACGCCGACTTCCTCCTTCACCCGTCGCAACACGGCCAGCCCGTCAACCAGCCCCGGCCCGCGGAAACTCGCCCCGGCCGAGCGGTTGGCCTTGTCGAAACTGGCCTTGAAGATATATGGCAGGCCCAACTCGCGGCAGCGGTCGCGCATGAACCGCGCGATCGACAGGCACAACTCGGCCGATTCGATCACACACGGCCCGGCGATGACAAACAACGGGGCCGTCTCCGACTTGGTGATTTGCTCGAGGGTCATTGGCCGGGAACAATAAACGGGACTCGCACCGGCAGCAAGTCAACCGTTACCGGAGAAAACCCCGCCACCTCCCCGTCGATCTGCACCGGCACCGGCCGCTGCGAGCGCACCGCCACGTGTTTCCCGCGCACGTAGATCACCCCTTCCTCGCGCACATGCTCCCCGGTCATCATCGCCATCGCCAGGCGGACCAGGTGCGAGCGGTTGTTGACGGGCATCGCCAGCACATCCAGCAGCCCATCGTCGCTCCGCGCCTGCGTCAGCAACGGAAACCCGGTGCCGTATTCCCGCGCGTTGCCCACAAATACCAGCCCGCTCTGCATCGGGAAGACGGGCTCTCCATCCACTTCCACCGCCAGTTCCGGAAAGCCGTAGTTGCACCACGCGTGCATGGCCGGCCACAGGTACGCCAGAAGGGAAATCGGTCCCGTTCGCGTGCGGTGCAATTCGTGGATGATCGATCCATCCACCCCCACACCCACCATGATCAGAAACACGCCGCGTTGAGTCCGGGCGACGTCCACGAGCCGGGATTTGCCCCGACACAGCGCGGCCGGCAACTCCGTCTCCAGACACTCGTCGCGCCAGATGTTCCCCGTGTGCAGGGCCATGAGATTGGCCGTCCCCATCGGCACAATCGCCATCGGGAACGGCAGCACACCGAGCCCCGCCGCCTGGGTTTCCTCGACCAGTCGCTCGGCCACCTGCCGCAGCGTCCCGTCCCCGCCAATCGAGATCGCCGCCTGAATATCGCTCAACGGTGGCAACTCCGCCCCATCCGCCTTCTCCAGTATCACCCGCGGTCGCATCCCCAGCCGCACAAAACACCGCTCCAGCCGGCGCGCCATCCCCAGCCCCATCCCCAGCCCCGAAATCGGATTGGCAAAGACCAAAATCTGTTTCATGCGACGTTCCAATATCAACCCACACCCTCCAACTCTCAAATCTCAAATCCGAAATCTCAAATTGGAAATCTCAAATCTCAAAATCTCCTCACCTCTTCACATCCTCGTCCTTCACCGGGTGTGCCCAGAAATCCGGGCAAGTCGTAAACTGTTTGCACCGCAACAGTTGTCATGCTGAGCGTACTCGCGAAGCATCTGGCCTTGGACTTCATAGCCAGATCCTTCGCGAGTACGCTCAGGATGACGGTTCGTGACCAGCACCACGTTCCCGGAAATATGGGCACACTCTCCTTCACCTTTCACCGCTTCGCGTCTTCGTGTCTTCGTGCCTTCGTGTTTAATCCGTCTTCGTCAACACCATTCTCTCCCCAAAGGTAACCTCTATCGAAAGGATTCGCCATGCCCAACTCCTTCTCCACTCGCCTCTTCATTTTGCATTTTGCACTTTGCATTTTGCATTCGGCCTTCCTCTCGCCGCTCATCTCCGCCCAGCCTCTCTCCGCCCGCAAGCCCAACATCATAATCATCCTTACCGACGACCAGGGCTACGGCGACCTCTCCTGCACCGGCAACCCCATTCTCAAGACCCCCAACCTCGACTGCCTCCACGCCCAGTCCCTCCGCTTCACCGATTTCCACGTCAGCCCGACTTGCTCGCCCACGCGCTGCGCCCTCATGACCGGCCGCCATGAGTTCAAATCCGGCGTCACCCACACCATCGAGGAGCGCGAACGCATGAGCCTCAAGGCCATCACCCTCCCGCAAGTCCTCAAGTCGGCCGGTTACACCACCGGCATCTTCGGCAAATGGCACCTCGGCGACGAGGCCGCCTACCAGCCCGACCAACGCGGCTTCGACGAGGTCTTCATCCACGGCGCCGGCGGCATCGGCCAGTCCTACCCCGGCTCCTGCGGCGACGCCCCCGGCAACACCTACTTCAACCCCGCTATTCTCCACAACCGCAAGTTCGAAAAGACCACCGGCTACTGCACCGACGTTTTCTTCGCCCAGGTCACGACCTGGCTCGCCCAGGTCAAGGACAAACCCGGCCGCCCCTTCTTCGCCTACCTCGCCCCCAACGCCCCGCACATGCCCCTTCAGGTTCCCCCGGAATACGAGGCCAAATATACCGGCAAAGTTCCGCCCAACGTCGCCAAGTTCTTCGGCATGATCGCCAACATCGACGACAACGTCGGCCGCCTCATGGCCAAGCTCGACGAGTGGAAACTCGCCAACGATACCCTGGTGATCTTCATGAACGACAACGGCGGCACTGTCGGCGTCCAGGTCTTCAATGCCGGCATGCGCGGCAGCAAGGTCACCGTCTACAACGGCGGCACCCGCGCCGTCAGTTTCTGGCGCTGGCCCGGCACGATCCAGCCGGCCGACTGCGACCGCCTCACCGCCCACATCGACATTCTCCCCACCTTGGCGGCCATCGCCGGCGTGGAACTCAAGGATACCCTCGCCAAACAAGTTGAAGGCCGCTCGCTTCTGCCCCTGCTGGCCGACCCCAACGCCTCCTGGCCTGAACGCTACCTCTTCACCCACCAGGGCCGCTGGGCCAAAGGCGCCGCCGATAGATCCAAATACGCCCACGCCTCCGTCCGCTCCGGCCCCTACAACCTGGTCTGCTCGAACCGCACCAACCAGAAGCAGTGGCAACTCTACAACCTGACCGCCGACCCGAGCGAAAAGGACAACATCGCCGACCAGCACCCCGACACCGTCCGCCGCCTCGAAACCGCCTACGACGCCTGGTGGGATTCAATCCTGCCGTGTCTCGAAAACGAAGATGTCGTCGGCCCCAAGGTCAATCCGTACAAGGAACTCTACTGGCAACAGTTCGGCAAAGACCAGTAGCCGCGATCGTTCCGGCAAACACTTGTGGCCACCAGAATCTCGTGGCATCGGCGTCTCGCCAATACTGTCCAGAACAGGTTTCACATGAAACATTAACGTAGTCTTAACTTGCGCTTTCGGGTCGATCGTGGTATTTCTATCATCATGGTGGCTCCAGCCCGCGGACAACTTGGCCCCGACATCCTCGGCGGCG
>JBEKVL010000446.1:0-7060 GCA_049514055.1 Tepidisphaeraceae bacterium
CCCATCCTCGACAAACTCCAATCCATCGAAAACCGCGACGCCATTCTCGATTTCCTCCCCAGTGCCGCCGGTGCCCGCAGTGCTGCCAGTGCCCCCACCGGCAGTCCTTCAACCGCCGCCGGTGCCGCCACCGGCGGTGTCCCCGGCACTCCTGCAACCTGTCATCCTGAGCGTACTCGCGAAGGATCTGGCCGCGACGTTCCAATAGTCCATGGCCTTCATCCCGGCCGTGTACTGATACCCGAGATAACTCATCTGCACCGGGGCCGGCATCTGGGCGAAGGTCACCAGTCGGTGCCCGGCCATGTGTCCCCGCAGGTCAATGAGAATGTCGATCCGGTCGCGGTGGATGAGGTCGGCCAGTTCATCGTGCAACAACCTGGCCGTGTCCCGCCACTGATCGCTGACCGAGCGGATCTTCTGCGTCATCCAGTCCGCATTCCGTGTGTCGTTGTAGCAGTAGGCCCGCACCTGCCGGCGGTCGTGGGCGGCCAGCAGCGGGGTGATGAACCAGCCGATGGCCTGCGCCGCCAGGTTGGGTGAGACGTATCCCACCCGCAGCGGCCGGTCGGGCGTGCGGTCGTTCTTGTGTGGCCGGATGTACTTCGATACCCAGTCGGCGTGCTGTTTGCCCCATGCCAGATGCTCGGCCAGCCGCTGCTCGGGCGAGAGGTCAGGCATACAGAGCGTGGACCAGAGCACATCGCTGTGAAGCTGCGAATCGTTGGGCCGAAGTTCAGACACGCGACGTCGCCAGGGGTGTGCCTCTTCCGGGCGGCCCAACTCTTCCAGTGTGGCCGCCAGATGCTGAGCGGCCGGGCCATAGCTGGGGTTGAGCTTGAGTGCCTGGCGGTGCTGTTCGATGGCTTCGGGATGACGCTGGAGTTTGCGGAGGGCGCTGCCCAGATTGCACCGGGCCTCGACGTAGTCGGGCTTGATCGCCAGCGCCCGGCGGTATGCCTTCTCCGCCTGATCGGGCCGGCCAAGTTGTTCAAGGATCATGCCCACGTTGTTGTGGGCGTCGGCCGAGTCCGGGCTGGCTCGGGTGGCCCGCTCGAAGGCAGCCAGGGCCTCGGTCTTCTGTCCGGTTTCGGCCAGCAGCACGCCCAGCCAGTTGAGCATCGGCCCATCGGCTGGCGCCAATTGCAGATACCTCCGCAGCACACCGATGGCTTCGGCCCCGCGCTTCTGGCGATGCAGGCAGGAAACCAGCAGGCGCAGCGCTTCCCGATTGTGGGGTTGCTGGTCGAGCAAGTCGGGTGGGGGTCGCATCCCTTCGCAAGCCGACGGCCCGAAAGCCTCCAGTGCCGTGCCAAGCGACGGCCTGAGCCGGTCATTGTCCGTGGGCGAGCGGGCATCATATCCGGCTGGCCACAACTGTAAACAGGCACCATCACGATCCTGGCGGCATGGTTCTCGACTTAACAACCTGCTCCAGCCGGCGCTCAAAATGCGCCCACCCACCGTCCGGTTTGGCTCGTTCATCTGGAACCGCAAGCAGTTTCGCCAGTCGCTGATAGTCAGCGGCAGCCTGGCGACATTCGGGGCACGTCTCCAAATGCGCGAGCACCTGCTCCGCCTGCGGGCAGTCGGCCGCGTTCTCGTCCCATTCCAGCAGACATTGTCGAATTTCATCGCATGACATTGCCAATCACCGCCTCTTCCCTCGCATCCGCCGATCAGCCGCCGTTCCCAGTTCTACGCACGCAGATGATCCATGTTTCAGGTTCTGTCCAATATGATGCGCAGGGGCCACGATTTGTTCAGGAATTCTGGTTTGATCGACCACCTCCGGCATGCCAGCGTTATCGATGGTCTCCGAAGTCAGCCGGTCCAGTGCGTCGTAGGCATAGGTCGATTCGGAAAGGATCATGTTGTCTGGCCCAGTCTCTTCCACAGATCCCCAAAATTATGGCAGTTTAGCATCGCTTCCCTTTTGATATGCGCTCATTAGGTCAGCGAGGCACGACGCTGCGGAGCGATCCTTGGTTTGATTCTCCTGATCTCCACGTCGCGGAAGTATTCGTCTCGTCAGCAGCGACTCTAGTCCGACAGTCTTGACGGTAACTGGTAGAGCTAGAAGCTGTTCCCTAGTGATAGATAGCCATTTGATTGGACATTTCTCAATGTCGCCGGCCTGAATGTTATCTATTTCCACGATCACTGCACCGTCGGTGGACATCTGAAGACGATCGACTGGCAGATCGTTGTGACCGGCGAGCCCCGTCATGTACACGTCCAGCGTCCCCTTCGATGTTTCACCATGCAGTCTCTTGAGCAGGGGATCACGAACCCAAGTAATGCGACCCGGCGCGGCGTCAAGCACCGATGGAATGTCAAGGATCATCTGTTGCTTATCTTTTGCGCATGGCATGAGAAGCAGAACCGCCTCATCCCCGCTTCCCTTGAACACAACGCTTGGCCCAACGTCAGCGGCCAGGAGCAACGAGCGTGCATCGGATGGTTCAGTCATTGCCGCCAGCCCCGTCTTGACCATCGCATAGACGGTACCGTCGGCATGCAGCACCAGAAACCCCTTCTCGTTTCCTTTGCTCGCCAAGAGGATCGTGCAAATCCGCCGGACCTGAGAGTCTGCAATGCGACGAAGTGTAACTGCTGCAAAGAAATCGCGATTGCTTGCATCTTTAAGACCGAGTTGCAAACGCGGATCCGCGATCAGCCTTCGAACTTCGTCTTGGACAATGACGGACGCAGGAGGGGCATTCGGCGTTCTTGCGTCAGATTCGGCAAAAGCCTCACCAGAATACGGCAGTACAACAAGCATGGCCATAATCGCAAACCAGAAATGATTGCGACTACCAATCACAACATACGTAGCCATTGCGTTCATTGATGACCTCCAACTCAAAGACACCGACCATACGTGACTATACTAGATGCGAGCATACCATGACGCTGTGTCGCTGGTGACCCTCCCAGATGGTCAAACAGACCGGCTACCATCGACAATTGATTCCGAACTGCGCGATATAGTCGTCATCTCCCGGAGGGTATTGTATCCGAAGATACGGATCAATAGTGACTCCCGAGCTAGACGACGGTAATTCCGACCTCATATCTGGAATATTTGGAAAGGTGGGCACAATAATTGTAAAGGTGAGGCTTGATGGCACAAATGTCCCCGGCGATGACGGAATGGCCATGTCAGGTGATGCAGAAGGCATCGTTGAAGGCCCGCAAATGACAGGGCTCGCGCTCGTTCCGGGTGGTAGTGGATCAAGATGGAGTTTGAAGTTGCTTGCCGGAGTACCATTCCAGTAATCTCCGGAAATCAAGTTATTAACGTCCACTGTTCCCCCAACCTCAATTCCATATTTGTTCCTATAGCTAACATCGACTGACGTAGGATCGAAAACAGGCGACATCTTCGTGGCGCGGTCGGATCGGAACTGGATCCTCGACGGGGCAACTGTCCACGTTTCAATCATCGGATTCGACTCCGGCGAAGAGACCACGCGCGTGCTGGACGAGCGACCTGTCAAGACGATTACATCCGACCTCGATGCCGATCGCACCGCAGTCGATGCGTCTATCCGCAGCCAAATCCGCGGCTAACTCCTCAACCCGCCGACACTTCCGTTTTGACTGTTGCGCGCCGGTGTTGCGCGCACAACAGAATTTCCATTTTTACAAATCACACCCCCACAGCGTGAACCCGCATTTTGCGCTGCGCGCTGTTGCGCGCCCGAAGCTCCGCGCGCGCAGCGCCACGGTATATATGGAGGCCCATGCCTCCCGGCCCGCACCAGCGAGCCGGCTCTTTGACAACCTGCCTTTGAGCTGCAAGTTGTTACTTGCCAGTGCCGATTCCCCATTCCGCATTCTTCATTTTGCATTTTGCATTTCACATCTTGCATTTCACATCTTACATTCCACCCTTGGTCCCGCCCGGAACCCATCCGCACCCAATCGGACCCGGCGGAACCCAGCGGGTGGGACCAAAAAAGAACCCAACTGGACACTTTTTGGACCTTAAAAAGACACCAATTCCCACCTGTTGCCAACGTCCCAAACCACTCATAACCACTTTGCAAGCAGCCCCTTATGTCTCGAGTCCTCGAAACCGCAAACCTCCAGAAGTTTTTTTTCTGCACACCGTCCACAACCGTCAACGCCCAGCGCCGTTCCGGCGCGATCCAGATCCGGCCACGGGGAGATTTCGCGGAGATTTGGGACGGCGTTTGGGACGGCGTTTGGGCGGCGCTTTTTTCAACCCCATTCATGCCCTGCAGACTCACAACCCCTTTCCAGGGAAACCTTTATGCCTGGCATCCCCACATCACCCGCGCCAAAACATCTCTTTTACGCCATCCCCAACCCCGCCGGCCCGCTCCTCCCTCTGGCCCTTCGCAGTTGCCTCCGCCACCCCATCCTGCATCGGCGCTCGCCTGGCCCGGGCTTCCCGGGTCTGCTCCGACAAATGTTCTCGAAGGACCAGGGGTCACACGCTTCCCGTCGCATTTGGGAACGCCCTCCTCGAATCTCCAACGGCTCGAACATCCATCCTTGCCCCTTCCCTCAAAACTCCGGCCACACGGCCTCCGGCTTCGGATTCCGCAAATACTCCCGAGCCTGCTGCACCATGCGGTTGCCGGGATCGGCTTGCCCGGCCGTGTCGAGCAGTTTCTCCGCACGAGTGCCATCCCCGCCGCTACGCAGGATGACCATCGCCAGACCCACGCACATCTCGGCCGAACCGGGAAATCGCCCCAGCAGCTTCTCCCGACGCGCCACCCAGCGGCCGACGCAGGCCCGCACCTCGGCGGCCCAGCCGGGTCCGGACATCATCGCCGGCAACGAATCGAACAGGATGATCGCGTCGTCGGGAAACACCCGCAGGACCTCGTCAAGTTCGGCCAGGGCGGCCGGTTTGTCGTTGCGGGCAATGGCCGCGCCAACACGGCAGCGCAGCAGGCGATGGAGTTCCCGGGCAATCGGCTGAATCTTCGGCTCATCGCCCAGAAAACGCAACACCAGCGACCGGGCCATCGCCTTCTCCGCCTCACCGTAGTCATGACGACGACATAGGATGCCTGCAAGCAGGGCGCATCCCTCGACCGCCTCGGCGGGCGCGACGACCGCCATGCGCTCGCAGATTTCCAGTTCGCCGGCGGCCTCGCGCTCGAAACCTTCCCCCAGAAGCACGCTCGCCTGATCGAGCCGCTGGCGCGCATTGCCCAGAGTCATCAGCGACGCCGTGCGACAGATGCTCCGGCCCCGGGGCTCATCACCGCCGCGGATGACGCACACGCCCCAGAGATATCGCAGGACCGGATCGGGATCGGCCCGGGCGGCCGACTCGAAGAGCCTGGCCGCCTCCGCGTAATCGCCCAGACGCATCAGCTCCTCGGCCACGCCCGCCCTGATGCCGTTGAGCGAGAACCGGCCCCGGGTCGCCTTGAGCAGCAACTCCTTCGCCTGTTGCCGCCGGCCGTGCAGGCGGATCTCGCGACAAACCGTCGGAACCAGCGTGTTGACAATGGCCAGATCGTCCGTGTCTTTCCGCAGCTTGTCCTCGATGCCATCGAGTTCCGCCGCACCGAGCCCGCCGGACATGACGCGATCCACCCGCAGCAGCGTTTCCTTGAGCGATGGGGCCTTGTCCAGTTCGAGCCAGCGGAAAAACTTGGCGGCGTCATAGCTGCGCTCGCCATAGAGCGATTGAAAGAGCGATCGCTCATCCCACTGGCGCGTCTGATCGACAGTGGCGGCCGCGATTTCCAGGGCTTCGGCACGCCGGCCGCCGCCGAGAAGCATCTCGACGGCCGCCTGCATCTCGAAGAGATCCTTCCGCGACACCAGCGCACGCGTCAGTCGTGCGAGGCTCTTGTCGGCCGGCAGGCCCAGGTGAAGCTCAGCCTGGACGCGCAAGCTCTGCGTGCGCACCGGCTCGGGCGTATCGACATCAGCCAGCATCTCCAGGGCGTCAGCATACCGGCCGAGTTGCGCCAGCAGTTCGGCCTGCATCCTGGGACCACCCACCACCGCCAGGGCATCGTCGACGCGGCCCGCGAGCAGCAATGCCTGTGCCGCCGCGGGCTCGGCTCCCGCCACCGTTCCGCCGAGCTTCTTGAGCCGCTCCACGATCGCCGCCTGCCCGTCGGATCGCGCCAGCCGATGCGCCAGCGCCGCGGCGGCCCAATCCTGCGGCCGCTGCTCCGTGAGCGATGCCGGAGCAAGCCGCCCGGCCAGTGCCGGCCAGTTGCACCGTTGTGCAAGCACCACACGCTCCGCAGCCGTGTTCGCGTACTCCGCAAGCTCCCGGTCCAGCAACTCCGTCTGGCCGCTCAAGCTCAAGGAAAGCAACGGGACAACGGTTCGAAGTGGAGATCCGCCGTCATCCTCCTCGGATTTCGCCGGCTTGTCACTCTGTTTCTGAATGCGCCAAAGCTCGTCCTCCTGGCGGCCAAAACTCCCGTCCTTCGGCGATGCCAATGCCCTCAGGACAACGCAGTGCATAGACGCGTCGAGGTCGCCGATCCGGGAGGCCATGCCCAGCACACGCCACGCGTCGAGTTCGCGCGAGTCCTGGATCAGCCGGATCGCCACCGACGGCGCGGCCCGCGCCCCGTCGGCAAACAACGACTGCTTCTCCTCCAGCGGCGTCAGCCGATCGGTCTCGGCCAGTCCGGCCAGCAGCACATAACCATCGGGCGAGTTCTGCAGCAGTTGCTTGACTGCCACCCTCTTTCCCATCTCATCCCCCTGCCGGTACTCCCGCACCAGCTCGACGAGCTTGGCCGGCGTCTCCGGCGTGATTCCGATGGCCATATCGCGGAGGATCCCCCGGGCGGCCGCCCCGATTTCCGACGTCTTATCCTCCGCCGCCACGCTCAACGCCTTGGCCGACCGCACCCCGCCCGCCAGCAGTTCATCGGCCGCCCGCTTCCGCACGGTCGCGTCCGGATCGGCCAGTCTGACGATGGCCAGCCGCCACTCCTCGGGAATCTCGCGGAATTCCCAACCCGGCGCCGGCGGCGCAGCGATCAGGCAGCAGAGGAGAATGAAACGGCGTGGAAACATGGGTAGCTAATCCAAG
>JBEKVL010000447.1:0-5865 GCA_049514055.1 Tepidisphaeraceae bacterium
CATCTTCCAGCAGAACATCCCCGCCGTCGCCGTCGAACGAATCTCCGACGCCATCGTCCTCAAACCCCGCCAGTCCGTGAACCTCAGTGTGCGTGTGGACCAGGGCGATCTCCTGCGACTGCTTCAGCAGCAACCGTCCGCTCCCGTCGGCTTCAAGGTCATTGCCCGCACCAATCCCCAGCGTCTCGAAAGCGGCGCGGTGGTCTCCGTCCCGGGCGGTTACTTCATTGAACTGGCCAAACCCTTTGAGCGCGCGGCGTTTCAACTCACTCCCGACAATCTCCAATCCCTGGCCAAAGGCATCGTCTCCGCCGACGGGAAGGAGCGCGTGCGGCAATTGCAACTGCTCGGGGCACTTGCCACGCAGATCGCCGCCCAGGTTGATGCCCTGGCCAAGACCCGCGTCGCGGAAATCCAGGACATCCTCCGCAAGGCACGCGACCAGAACGACCCGGCCGTACGTTCCTGGGCCATGTACGTCTACGCGATGGTTGCGCCCGAGGCAGAGCGGGCCTCGGCCGTACAGCGGATGTTCGCCCCGGAGGAAAGCGGCTACAGTCGCCTGCTTGGGATGGTCGCCATGGAGGCCGCCGGCCTCCCGGCCGATCGCCAGAAGTCCCTCGCCGAGCAGGTGATGGCCGCCAAGGACGATCCCAGATACGTAAAGGATTTTGCAATCGCCACAATCAAATGGCTGGCCCGGCCGCCGCAGACACAGCCGGCAACCCCGGCCGGCGGGGCACAGCCGGCCCCGGCCAAATGAGGGCGTGCTGATTCGTCCATATTCCCCGTGCCGCGATCGTCGATTGCGGCCCTCTGCCGCGACCAACCATCGCGGCTGCAAACGAAATGACGACCGGCGGTTGATTCTTTCTGCCGCAGACAGTATTACTCGATCCGTGGACCTGCGCTGTCGCGCCAACCGCGTCTTGGTACGCCGTGAGCCAAACCAAACCCCAAAAGCCCGCCACAGTCCCCCGAAAGCGGGTCAGTTTCAGCGAAGACTTCCGACGGTTCTTCGTCCGCGGTCTGGCGACGCTTTTGCCAACACTGATCACCATTGTCCTGCTACTGCGGGCATGGGAGATCCTTTGGGAGTATCTCGGGCGGCATCTCATTGCCGTCGTGCGGCTCGTCCACGGCTATGCAGTCCCGGAAAATGAGGCTCACCGCGTCAAGTGGTTCTGGGACATACACTTATCGCCATGGGTGGTCGAACTGATCGGCGTCCTGCTCGCCATCATCGTCGTCTATGTCGTCGGCCTGTTTGTCGGCGGTCTGCTCGGCCGGACGGCCTGGCGACTCATCGAGACCGGCGTCATGCGGATACCGCTCATCCGGGCGATATATCCGGCCGTCAAGCAGGTAACGGACTTTATTCTCGCCGAACGCAAGAGCCAGATCGCCGCCAGCAGCGTGGTGGCGGTTCGGCCGCACGAATGCGGTATCTGGTCCATCGGACTGGTTACCGGCGATGGCATCCGCAGTCTGTCGCAGAAGACCGGACAGGACATGGTGACGGTTTTCGTGCCGTCCTCGCCGACCGCAGTCGCGGGTTACGTCCTGATCGTGCCACGGGAGAACGTCGTCGAGCTGCCGATGACGGTTGAGGAAGCCATGCGGCTGCTGATCACCGGCGGAGTCAGCGGGCAGACAGGTGAATTAGGCAGGCGTTTGGAATCCGCCGTCGGTGCGGCCGATGACACAAAGTGAAGGTTTTGCCGAGATTGCATTTGGCCGATTTGCGGTACAATGCCATGAGAGTTGGTTCACGACGGCAAACGTGAAAGAAGGAGCAGAACGTGATCGTAAAGGTATCTTCTCGGCACATGGAAGTCACCGATTCCCTCCGAGCCTACGCCGAACAGAAGGCGGGCAAACTGATCAAGTACTTCAATCGCATCCGGGAAATCGAAGTGATTTACGACGCGGGCAAGGACCGGATGAGCGTGGAAATGGTCGTCAATGCCGACCGCACGCGGCAATTCGTGGCGAGCCACGAATTCTCAGACGCTTACGCCTGTGTTGACGAGTGTGTCGGCAAGCTCGAACGCCAGCTCCACGAGCACAAGGACATGCACCGCAATCGTAAGCATCTGGCCGGGGACGATAAACACGCCCGAGAATAGGGACACGGGTACGCAGGAAGTTCGCCGGGATCATCCGGCCCCCGCGGGATGAAGCATCGCGATTTTCGCGGCGGCGGTTCCCGGAGGAGTTTGAGGTTTATGAAGTTCAATGAATTCATGGTCAAGGAGGCGATCCGGCCGCAGCTCAAGTCACAAGACCGCGATGGTGTCTTACGCGAACTGGTCGAGGCCCTTGCCGAATCCGGCGCCGTGCCCAAGGCAATGGTTGACGAACTGGTTGCCGCCGTGATCAAACGCGAAAAGGAAGGTTCCACGGGTTTTGGCAAGGGCGTCGCGGTCCCTCATGCCAAGCACCCGAAGATCAAAACGATGGTCGGCACGCTCGGACGCAGCGTCGAGGGCATCGACTTCTCCGCCCTCGACAAGCAACCCGTTCATACCGTCTTCCTGCTCCTCTCGCCGCTGGCCCAGCCCCAGCAGCACGTCGCCGCGATGAATGTGATCTTCAGCAACCTCCAGCAGGACAACTTCCGCCGCTTCATGCGACAGTCGCCCGGCATCGAGGACATGGTGGATCTGCTGAACGAAGCGGACGAAGGAAAATAGTGGCCAGTGTCGTTATCAGCCCTCGGGTCGCCGTGGTTGCCCCGGCGCTGAATCGACAGGACAAGGGTTGACGAATGCCGACGGCCACGCGAGATACGGTCATCCGGAACAAGCTCGGGCTGCATGCCAGACCGGCGATGCAGTTCGTCGAGTTTGCCAACCGGTTCGCTTCGGCCGTGCAGGTGGAGACGCTTGGCAACCCGCCGGCGAGCGCCGACGGAAAGAGCGTCATGCAGATGATCGTGCTTGCCGCCATCGAGGGCACTGCCATGCGGATCACCGCCTCCGGTGAGGACGCACAGGCCGCCGTGGACAAACTGGCCGCCCTGATCGACAGCGGTTTCGGCGAGGAAATGTAGATTTCACGCCGTGTTAACTCGGTCGCCGCGTCGGGCGGCATACCGTTGGATGCAGGTTTCATGGAAATCAAGACAGGCATTGGCGTATCACCGGGCATCGTGATCTGCACCGCCGTCGTGCTGGACGCGGAGGATCTCGCCATTCCGCGCCGGGCCATCGACGCCGCCCAGATCGAGACCGAAATCCAGCGATTCCGCGACGCCGTCGCCAGGAGCATGGCCGAACTCACCGCCATGCGGTCCAACGTCGCCATGCGTTACCACAAGGACATCGGCGGCATCATCGACTTCCATCTCGGCCTGCTCAAGGACGCCTCGGTATCCGAGCCGGTCGAGCAGACCATCCGCAAGCAACAGGTCACCTCCGAATACGCCGTCTCCGTCGTCCTGCGCCGCTATGCCTCCAACTTCGCCTCCATGACCGACAAGTACTTCGCCGAGCGGGTCAACGACATCCACGACATCGAGCGGCGAATCCTGCACAACCTCATCGGCCAGAAGACACATGCCCTCCACGAACTCACCGAGGACGTCGTCATCATCGCCCGCGACCTGATGCCCTCGCAGACCGCGTCCTTCGATCGCTCCCACGTCAAGGGGTTCGCCACCGACGTCGGCGGCCGAACCAGCCATACCGCGATCGTCGCCCGCGCCCTGGGCATCCCCGCCGTCGTCGGCCTGGGCAACGTCACCGGCGATGTCTCCCCCGGCGATCTGATCATCATCGACGGCAACCGCGGCGTCGTCATCATCGATCCCGATGCCGAGACCCTCGATGAACACCGCGCCGCGGAACGCCGCCAGAAGGCCATGGGGATCCAGCTCCAGGAGCTGTCGACCCTGCCGCCCACCACCATGGACGGCTACACCGTCAGCCTCCAGGCCAACATCGAGTTTCCCTCCGAAGTGGACGACTCCGTCGCCCGCGGCGCCTCGGGCATCGGCCTCTACCGCACCGAATTCCTCTACCTCGCCCTGGAAAAGGAGCCCGGCGAGGAGGACCACTTCAACGCCTACGCCGAGTCCATCCGCCGCCTGGGCGGCCGCCCGCTGGTGATCCGCACCCTCGATCTCGGCGCCGACAAGTACACCCAGGAACGTGCCCTCAACCCCGAACGCAACCCCTTCCTCGGCGACCGCTCCATCCGCATGTGCCTCCACGACATCCCCATGTTCAAACGCCAGCTCCGCGCCATCATGCGGGCCAGCATCCTCGGCGACATCCGCATCATGTTCCCGATGATCTCCACACTCATGGAACTGCGCCAGGCCAAGATGGTGCTCAACGATGTCATGGACGAACTCGACGACGAAGCCATCGAATTCCGACGCGATATTCCCGTGGGGATGATGATCGAGGTGCCCGCCGCGGCCCTCATGGCCACGCAGTTCGCCCGCGAGGTCAACTTCTTCTCCATCGGCACGAACGACCTGATCCAGTACACCCTGGCGGTGGACCGGACCAACGAAAAAGTCGCCGGGCTCTTCTGCCCGGCCCATCCGGCCGTGCTCCTGCTCATCCGCGACGTCATCCGCGCAGCGCAGCGCGCGGCCATCGGCGTCAGCGTCTGCGGCGAGATGGCCGGTGAACCCCTGTACACGCTTCTGCTGCTGGGCCTGGGGCTGACCAACTTCAGCATGAACAGCCCGGACATCGGCGAAGTCAAGAAAATCATCCGCTCCACCACCATCGAGCACGCCCGCCAGGTCGCGCGCCGGGTGATGGGCTTTGACAGCGAAAGGCAGATTCTCCACTTCCTGCGCGAAGAAACACGCAAGATCGATCCAGATGTAATCTGATCACGGTTGCCAGTTGTTAGTTGCCAGTTGCCAGTTATTGCGCAATGGCACTCTATCGCTCACTGGCAACTAACAACTAACAACTGGCAACTAATTATGGCTAAAGAAATGCTCATCAACGTCTCCGAGGGCGAGGAATGCCGCATCGCCCTTGTTGAGAATGGCCGGCTCGAAGAACTCTACATGGAGCGCTCCAGCTCCACCTCCCACGTCGGGAACATCTACAAGGGCCGCGTCACCAACGTCGAGGCGTCCATCCAGGCCGCCTTCATCGACTTCGGGCTGGGGCGCAACGGCTTCCTGCACATCTCCGACCTCATGCCCTATTACTTCGGGCGCGCCGGCGAGGACGTGAAGGAGACCGTCGGCCGCAAGCTCGCCCGCCGCGACCGCCCGCCCATCCAGCGCTGTCTGCGCCGCGGCGACGAACTCGTCGTGCAGATCATCAAGGAAGGCATCGGCACCAAGGGCCCGACCCTCAGCACCTACCTGTCCATTCCCGGCCGGATCCTGGTGATGATGCCCGACATGTCCAAGCTGGGCGTGTCGCGCAAGATCGAGGACGAGGAGGAGCGCCGCCGACTGCGGGTCATTCTCGATTCGCTCAAGCCCCCGCGCGACGCCGGCTTCATCATCCGCACCGCGGGCGTGGGCAAGTCCAAGGCCGACATCCAGAAGGACCTCGCCTTCCTCACCCGCCTCTGGCAGAACCTGGTCAAGCAGCGCGACAGCGGGCCCGGGCCGATGGAACTGTACACCGAAGGCGATCTGGTGACGCGCACCGTCCGCGACGTCTTTACCCCGGACATCGAACGCATCATCGTCGACAACGAGGACGTCGCCCGGCGCGTCCGCGACTTCATCAAGATCGCCATGCCCCGCACCAGGAACAAGCTCGAGGTCCACGAAGGCCCCGTGCCGCTCTTCCACAAGTACGGCATCGAGAAGGAAATCGAGATGATGAACAGCCGCTACGTGCCGCTGCCGTCCGGCGGCTCGCTGGTCATCGA
>JBEKVL010000448.1:0-5857 GCA_049514055.1 Tepidisphaeraceae bacterium
GCGAAGGCGCCGCACGCCGTGAACAGAATCCCGATCATAACTACACAGAACACAACCGCCGTATTTTTCATGGTAGATCCAATTAACCACACTGATACATCATAAGCACACATATTACCAGCAGGCCGATTCAAGCAGGGCCGGCGTCCTCGCCAGCCTTCCTGCGGAGTAAACTGTTTGCCACTCCAGGCCAGCGAGGACGCTGGCCCCACTTGCAGAACCGCCTTCTCCGAAGGCATTCCAGATGTGCATAAGGGCCAGCACTTATACCACCTTCCCGCATTCCGGACACCGCTCGGGCGTGGCCCGCAGGTCGTAGCCGCACTCGAGGCACTGGCCCTTGCGATGCCGCCGCCAACGTCGAACAAGTGTGCGAAGCCGCGTGGCCGGCCAGATGGACAGCAGGCCCACGGGAAGCCATTGCGGGATCCAGAGGATGCACCAGCGCCCGCCGCCAGCGATGTCGGTTGCCCCGGCGGCAAACCCGGCCGGGCCGAAAGCGGCCGTGTTCTTGGCGCTCGTCGTCAGTTCGTTGAGCAAGTCCTGCCCCGTCTCCCATGTGCCCACGGTCCCGTCGATCCAGAGCCGGTGCCGGTCATCGAGGACATAGCCCGAGATGGCCAGATAGAGCCGCGACTGGTGCGAGGCGATGAATTGGGTCCGGCCATCGGGCGGAACCTGAATGGCGACAACGCTGACGGCGCGGCGACTGGTCCACCAGAGCAGCAAGTCCCCGACCAGCAGGAGCAGACACACGACGAAGAGGATGTTGCGGAGGCGTTCCATGGCCGGTTCATTTCCCCTTTCGTAATTCAGCCAGCAGGCGGCCGATTTCGTCGTGCATTTCGGGAGTGGCGGTGATGACGAAACGACCGGCGAAGTAGTTGATCTGGCCGGTCTTTCCACCATTGTCGACCCACGACTCTCGACCGATTTGTTTGAGTGCCTCTGCGATTGCCAGGACCGTACTCGCTTCGTCGAAGCAAGAGGTAACGGAACCTCTCCAGGAACCATTTCGCGCTCCAGAATCGATCCCTGGCCGTGTCGTTGCTGGAATGCGGGCTTGGTACGCGATGGCGTTCATGATGATGTCTCGCACGTCATATGCGTGAGTCTCGGTGAACTCCTCCGAATCCAGCGCCGCGGTGAGGATGAGAATATTCTCGTCGACAAGACATATCGGCCGGGCCGCGCTGCTGATGCGCGGCCGCAGCATGGCCCGCGCCGCCGCGACAGCGGAGACGTCGCAAAGCTTCAAGGTGATGGGAGTGCTGGGGTCCAGGCCGAGTTTCTCGATGACACCCCACTGCACGACTACATTCAATCCGGTGACACGCCGAAGCCGCTCAACGGCGTCCTCTAATGGCACCTCGCGCAGATCGACTTCGGGAATCTGCTTTTGCAGCGGCGGCAATACCGGAAACGTGTCGGGGCGGACGAACCGGGCTGAATCGCGGAGCACCATGATCTGCTGCCGATTAACGGAATTGACTGAGCGATCCGGGCCGTAAAGCCAGAACAATACGCTCAGTAGCAGGGCCAGGATGGATGTGGCCAAAGCGAGACGTGTCATGGCCGAGGCTCCTTGTTATGAACTGACGCGGCCAGCTCGCCGAGTACCTGCTGCACCCGCTGGTGCGATGCCGGTGAGCAGGTCAGGACCAATCGGCGCCCCACGATGCAAGCCGATTCGCTACCATCAGAATCGGTGGTCACGGCAACCTGCACGATGAATTGAACAAGCGAATCTTCGCGTGTCGGCAATCGGCCCGAGCCCAATCCTCCTCCGCCACGGCGGCCGGAAGCACTTGAGCCGTTGGCGCTCGCTACACCGACCAGGGTGGAGTTCGGCGAAACCAACGACGGCACATACTGCTCACATGCTTGGCATCGCCTGGCGAATCCATCGGCCGCATCCAGCAGATACCCGACGTCGTAGAGGCGAGACGAGACATGCGGGCATTTCTCGCAGCAGTCACTGATATGAATCCGGCCATCGACGATGCTGTACGGAGCCAGTTCGACCACCGAGGATACGGCCCGCACCGCCGCTTCAGCGGTGACATCTCGAAGGACAATCGGACGGTTGAAGGCCTGATAGTCCAGCCAAATCCGGTGGGTTGGGCCAACGTGCAGCGTCAACCCCGTGGCCTGTGCCACGCGCTGGAGTGTTTCCAGGCCGTCGCCCGGCGGGATTTCTATTCTCGCGATGATCCGCCATTCCGCCGGGCGAGACTGTCCCGGCCGCGGCAGGCCCCAGATCAGCCCTGCCAGCAGACACGCGGCGGCCGAGAGCCAATGGTAACGCTTCATGCCGATACCCCGGTTTGAGACGGGATGTAGATTACCTTATCGCCACGCCGGCCGCCATTCTTTTTCTTGCGGCAGGTTTCGGAGGGGCAAGGCAACTGCATGTGGCCGGAACGGACGTCGAAAACCTGTTCAGAGCTCACGCTTTCGCGTGTCTTGCGGGTGTTTCCGCATACAGACACGCTAAGCGTGAACTCCGAGCGCGGGCATGTGTTCGCGCTGCCCTGTCCGGAGAGGTGCGTACCGCATTCATGTTGCATTCACAAAGCAACCGTTAGGCTGTACTCTGCGATAGGCAAGGAGATCATTTGCGCACAGGAAGGTGGAATTATTGTTTGGCGTTGGCGCTGCTGGCGGGTTGTCAGGGGCCGCCCCCGGTCGACGCGCCGGGGGACGCGGCGGCGGCCAGCGGCATCGCCGACGCCATCATCGTGCAGACGGACGAGGATGCGCTGGATGTTCTCCCGGCAGCCGGCCGGACGTTGACGCCGCAGCAGGCGGTGCGCCTGGCGATTACGCGAGACGCGCGCATCCAAGGCGCACTGGTTGGCGTCCGCCTGGCACAGGTCGAGGCCAAACAGGCAAGGCTGCTTCCCAACCCGATCTTGAATGTGAGTTGGCGCCTCCCCGAAGGAGGCACCGGTCCCACCGTTTTCGAGACAACCCTCACCGGCGATCTGATGGCGGTGCTCACCAAACCAGGCCAGATCAGTGCGGCCGACAGCCGTCTGCGCGCGGCGGCGGCGACGGCGGTCACGACGGTGCTCGACGTGATTGCGGAAGTGCAGGAGAGTTATTCCTCGGCGCAATCGATTGAATCCGAGGTGGCGCTGATCGAGAGCCGCCGCGTCCTCATCCAGCGACAGCGCGACGTGGCCGAGGCGCGTTTCAAGGCCGGGCAGGGGCTCATGCTGGATACGCTCACGCTCGACGCCCAGCGCGTGGCGCTGACCGTGGAACTGTCGCAGCGCCGGCTCGAGCGAACCGAGCAACGGCTGACGCTGGCGCGGCTCATCGGCGAGCCGTCGGGCGCGGCCGACTGGCAACTGGTTCCCTGGCAGGCGCCGGCGCCCGTGAAGGCAGACGAGGCCGCGTGGCTCAAGGCGGCGCTGGCCAACCGGCCGGAGATTCGCTCGCACGTCTGGGAACTGGCGGCTCTGGGAGACGAGGTGGCGCTGTCCCGGTTCGCAGCTTTTGAAGGAAGCGATGTGGGGCCGCACGGCGAGCGGGATTCGAGTTGGGTGGTCGGGCCGGACCTGACGACTTCGGTCCCGATCTTCGATTTCGGCCAGCAGCACAAGGCCAAGGCCGAGGCGCTGCGGCTCAAGGCCCGGTACGAGTTGGCCCAATTGGGCCGCGAGGTGATCGAACAGGTGCGCCGGGCGTATGCCTCGTATGCCGCGTCGCGCGCCGCACTCGACCAGGCGCAGAACGAACTGCTGCCCCTCCAGGAGAAACGCCGCGACCAGGCCGAACTGGCCTATCGCAGCGGCGACGCCGACCTGGCCACGCTGCTGCTGGCCGAGTCGGACCTTCAGGAAACCCGCGAGCGGCTGGTGGAACTTCAGGAAAAGGTGACGGTGGCGATGCTCAAACTCGAGCGGGCCGTCGGCGGCGCGGGCATTGCGCGGATTGTCGAAGCACCGGCGCTATCGCCGACGAACGTCCCGGCGACGAGGCCGGATTGAGATCGCCCCTGGCGGGGCTGAAAGCGCAGCCGCACCCTATAGGATCAAGCCATGAGAACTGTCTCAACATTGATAGGACTCCTGCTTCTGGTCGCCCTGTCTGGTGGCGTATGGGTGATGCGTTTCCGTCCACAATGGATCGAGCGCCAATCCACCGAGGCCGCCGATGATGACGATGAGCCGCATGACACGGTGGTGCCGGTGCATGTGGTTAAGGTCGCCAAGGCCACCCTGCGCCGCTACGTGGAGGGCTTTGGCGTCGTCGAGCCGACGCCGGCGCGGGCCGGGCGAATGGCCGGAACGGCGGACATCGCGTCGCCGATGGCCGGCGTCGTGGCGGAGGTGCTGTGCGAGGCCGGGCAGAAGGTGACCAGGGGAACCCCCTTGCTGCAACTCGATGACCGGCTGGCGAAGGCGGCCGAGCAGCAATCGGCGGCCGCGCTGGCCTCGGCGAAGGCGTCGCTGGCCAAACTCAAGACCACGCCCCGGCCGGAACAACTCGAAATCACCCGGCTGGCGGTCGAAAAGGCCCGTGCCGGCGTGGAGTTTGCCACCAAGGCATACGACCGGCAACTGGAACTGGCCAAGGGACAGGGGACCACACAGAAGAACATTGAATCGGCCGTGCAGGATTTGAATTCAGCGCGCATCGACCTGGCGGTGGCCGAGAAACAATACGTATTGCTCAAAGCGTCCCCCACGCCCGAGGAACTGGCCGATGAGACAGCAAAGGTAGCGCAGGCCGAGGCGGCGTTGGCCGCCGCCCGCACCCAGCGCGAGATGCTCCGGATCCTCTCGCCGCTGGACGCCACGGTTGTGTCCGTCACGGTTCATCCGGGCGAATCGGTGGACACGACGCGGGTGCTGGTGGACCTGGTCGCTCCGGATCGCCTGGTGGTCACCGCCGGCATCGCCGCGGATGATCTGCGGTCGCTGGCTGTGGGGATGCCCGTGGAGGTGCTCCCCGCCGGGCCGGCCGCCGGCAAGACGCACGAGGCGCCGGTGGAAGGCAAGACATGGTTCATCAGCCCGGAGGTCGATCGCAAGACCAACACCGCGCCGGTGGGCATCGATGTTCCGGCCGGTTTTTCCGGGCGGCCCGGACAGGCCGTGCGCGTGCGCATCCTGGCCGAGGAGCACAAGGACGTGCTGGCCGTCCCGCGAGAGTGCCTCATCCAGGATGCCAACGGCGACGATGTCGTCGCCGTCGTCGAAGGAAACCAGGCAACACACAAACGGGTCAAGGTCGGCCTGCGTGAGGACAATCTGGCTGAAATCAGCGCCGACGGCCTCAAGGAAGGCGACGCCATCGTCGGCGGCGGCTCCCACGGCATTCCCGAGGCCACCAAGGTCAAGATCATCGAGCAGTGAGATTTCATGAGCAGTACCTCCCTCGTCGGCAAATTCGCCACCCACCACTGGAAGGGGATCATCTTCGTCATCATGGGCCTCTGCCTGGCCGGTTTCTACTCGGCCGTGACAATGCCCTCCTCCGTCTTCCCGCAGACCAACTTCCCGCGCGTGGTCATCATGGTGGACAATGGCGAAATGCCGGCCGCCGAGATGATGGCGTCGATCACCCGCCCCATCGAGGAGGCGATGAAGGATGTGCCCGGCGTCGTCAACCTGCGTTCCGACACGTCGCGCGGGTCGGCCGTGGTCAACGTCTATTTCAACTGGAGCGTGGACATCGTGCAGTCCGAACTGCACGTGCTCAGCCGGCTGGGACAGGTGCGTTCCAAACTCCCCGCGACGGTGGAAACACGCACCTATCGCCTGACTTTCTCCGCCTTTCCGATCGCCGGCATCAGCCTGACCAGCCCGCAGCGCAGCCTCACCGAACTCTGGGAAACAGCCCA
>JBEKVL010000449.1:0-6460 GCA_049514055.1 Tepidisphaeraceae bacterium
ATACGTGCTGCACAAGAATCCCGATCGCGCCCAGCGGGATGGCACCACCCGCCGCGGCCTGATCGAGAAGACCACGGCGGCGCTGGAGAAGCTGGTCCGTTCCCGCCGGCTGACCCAGGACCAGCTGGCAGCCAACGTGGGCGTGGCGCTGACGAAATACCACACGGGCAAGTTTGTCCAGTGGAGTATCGAGAACGGTCGGCTGGTCTGGCAACTCAAGCAGGAACTCATCGACCAGGAGGAGGCGATGGACGGCTGCTATATCGTTCGCAACGAGGTTGCCTCGCTGGCCGCCGCGGCGGCCCGGGACTGCTACAAGGACTTGATTCACGTCGAGCAGGCGTTTCGGAATCTCAAGACGGTGTCGCTGGAGATGCGTCCCTTTTACCACCATCTCGATGACCGCCTGCGGGCGCATGTGTTTGTCTGCATGTTGGCCTATTAGGTGCAGTGGCAGGCGATGAGCCGGTTGGAGCCGCTGTTCGCCGCGGATGGCAAGGGAAAGAACCGCCAGTGGACCTGGGCGCGGGTGATCGAGCGCCTCAAGGCCATCCGCAAGCAAACCCTGCGGATCGGCGGGACGGAGATTCCCGATGTCATCAGCACGCCCGACGCGGATCAGCAGCGGATTCTGGATCTGCTGAACGTCAACCTGTAGCCTGACGCGTGAAATTGAAAAGCCGCGTTTGGATACGGTAATTACAGCGTGAAACCGCGTTCAGCGGGGGGTAAGTTACGCCTGGTTCAAATTCGGGTAGCACTTGACGAGCATCGCCCAGTGGCCCGGCAACGGTATTTTCTGAACCCTGAACCCTGAACGCTGAACCTCGGTCAACGGTGGCAATCATGAAGCGAATCACCCTTCTGTCGCTGATCGTGTGGTTGTCCGTAACCTGCGTGGTCGCGGCGGCTAATGCGCCGCTGGTCCTCGATATCTGGCCGGGCAAGCCCCCTGGCGACGTCGGCATCGCCGGCGAGGAGAAGTTCATCGAGCTCAAAGTGGATGGCAAGACGTACGAGGTCGGCGGCAAACCGACCAAATGGCTGACCAATGTGACGCGGCCAACGCTCACCGTTTATCGGCCGGACAAGGACAAGAACACGGGGGTGGCCATGCTGATCTGTCCGGGCGGCGGCTACCACAATCTGGGCTGGGATGTGGAAGGCGAGGAAGTGGCCGCCTGGCTGAACTCGATCGGGGTGACGGGCATCATCGTCAAGTACCGCTGTCCGCGCCGGGCCGGGGACATCAAGGGTGAGCCGCCGATCGGCCCGCTCAAGGATGCGCAGCGGGCGGTCAGCCTGGTGCGCGGCAAGGCCGGGGAGTGGGCAGTCGATCCCGGGAAGATCGGCATGATCGGTTTCTCGGCGGGAGGGCACCTGGTCGGGGCGACGGCGACGAACTTCGACAAGCGAACCTACGAGCCGATTGATGAGATCGACAAGGTCAGTTGCCGGCCGGACTTTGGGGTGATGCTCTACTCGGGCTATTTCAAGGTCAAGGATAAGGATGAGTTGTCGCCAACCGTTGGCCGGGCGGCGGGGATTCCTCCGCTGTTCATGGTACACGCCACGGACGATCGGATCAGCGACGTGGAAAACACCGTGATCATGTACACGGCCATGAAGCGCGCCGGCGTGGCGGCGGAACTGCACGTTTACGCCACGGGGGGCCACGGCTTCGCCGTGCGTAAAGTCGATCACCCCTGCGCCGGCTGGACCAGTTGCTGTGTCGATTGGCTGCGCAGCCGGGGGTTCTTCAAACCAATTCCAACCGGGAGAAATTCGGATGAACAATCACGTTGACCCTACGCGGCGCGATCTTGTCAAGTTGACTGCCGGAACAGTCCTGGCGACGGCAGTCGGCGGAGCCTGGGCCGCCGAAGAGCCGGTTCCCCCCAAGCCGCCGGCGGCGGCCCGGCCGAAGATCAGCAGCGTCAGTTGGAACTTCCACAATCTGGGCGCCGGCTACACGCGCCCCGACAAGGCGATCGAGCAGATCGGCGAGTTGGGCTTCGAGGGCATCGAGTTGATTCTCACGGGGCGGGCGGAAATCGCCGCCTATTGGACTGACGCGACCATCGACACGATCCGCAAGCGGCTGGAGTTTTACAAGCTGCAAGTGCCGCAGTTCGCCATGTTCCAGCCGGTGGTTGAAGAACTGACCAGCAGCAACGGCGATGAGCGGCAGAAGGCCCTGGACCGTTTTGAAGCGGGCTGCCGCATCGCCGTGAAACTCGGCGCGCCGATGGTCAATATCGTCGCCCCCTGGGCCCGCGAGCTCACCGCCCCCGGGAAGGGCTACCTGCCGAGGTACAATGATCTGCCCAACGCCAAGCCCGGAGAGAAGTTCCACATCGACATCGCTCCCGGTTTCGATTGGGAGCAATTATGGGACACGTTCGTTGCCACCATTAAAGGCTGCCTGCAGCGCGCCAAGACCCACGGGCTCCGCTTCTCGATCGAGAACCACACGCACACGATGATGGCCGAGACCAACGCGTTCCTGCGCCTGTGGGATGCCATACCGGACCCGGCTTTCGGGCTGAATCTCGACATCGGCTGGATTGCGCTGGAACGTGAGTATCCGCCCGTGTCGGTCCACAAGGCCGGCAAGCACCTCATGAATGTCCACATGCGCGACATCGACGGGCCGATGCACAATTTCGTGCATCTCGGCCAGGGGGTGATGGACATCCAGGCGATTGCCCAGGCGCTCAAGGCCGTGCGCTTTCAGGGCTTCGTCTCCCTGGAGCAGGATGGGCAGCCGGGCGATGCGCCGGACGCCATGCAAGCCACCTGCAGGCGATATCTGGCGATGATGAAAGAGTACCTGGCATAAGCGGTAGAATGCGGAATGCGGAATGATGAATAAGAAGGTCCGTTTATCCTTCATCGTTCGGATTTCGGAGGCCACGATGAGACCGTCACGATGTTTTCTGCTGGTGTGTGCCGCGTTGTTGTGGGCTGCCGGTTCGACCGGGGCGGCCGAGCCTGAGAAGCCTCCTTACCGCGATGCGAAGCAGCCGATGGCCAAGCGGGTGCAAGACCTGCTCGGGCGGATGACACTGGAAGAAAAGGTGGGGCAGATGAACATGCCCTGCGTCTACGAGTCGGCGCTGGGCCGCTCGATCCCGGAGAAGACTGCGGGAGTGGCGAAATTCACGGCGGGGACGTCGATCCAGGGCTTCGGACCGGGGGGCGGCTTCTTCACACTCTCCAACACAATTCTGCTCGACGGGACTCGGCAGCAAGCCGAGTTTCTTAACCGCCTGCAACAGATGGCCGGGCAGACACGCCTGGGCATTCCCTTGCTGCAGAGCGAGGAGGGGACGCACGGCCTGATGTGTCCCGGCGGCACGATCTTCCCCGAAGGCCCGTCGCTGGGCAGCACCTGGAACCTGGAGCTGCTGGGCGAGATGTACACCGTCGTGGCCCGCGAGGCCCGCGCCATCGGCGTCCATCAGACCTTCACGCAAGTCATCGAGCCGATCCGCGATCCGCGTCTGGGCCGCAACGAGGAAGCCCTGAGCGAAGACCCGTACCTTTGTGGGCGCATCGCCGAGATCATCGTGCGCAGCGAACAAGGACAGGACGTGTCCGCTCCCGACAAAGTCGTGACCGGCCTGTGCCACTATCCCGGGCAGAGCCAGCCGGTCAGCGGTCTTGAGCGCGGGGCCATGGAAGTTTCCGAACGGGCCATGCGGGAAGTCTTTCTGCCGCCCTGGCAAGCCGGAATCCAGAAGTGCGGCGCCCTGGGCGTGATGGCCACCTACCCGGCCATCGACGGCATTCCCACACACGCCTCGGAGAAATACCTCACCGGCATCCTGCGGCAGGAGTTTGGCTTCGACGGCTTGGTGCTCTCCGAAGGCGGCGGCATTGGCACACTGGTCTACGAAGGCCTGGCACCCACGCAAAAGGAAGCGGGCGCGCTGGCGCTGGCGGCCGGCTTGGACGTCGGAATCTCGTATGAGTCCGGGTATATGCTGGACCTGCTGGCGAGCGTGCGCGAGGGGAAGGTGCCCGTGAGCCTCGTCGATCGCGCCGTCGGCCGGATCCTCAAGCAGAAATTCCGACTTGGTTTATTCGAGCGGCCGCTGGTTGACGTTGAGCACGCGGTGCGGACCGTCCATCGGGCGGAGCATCAGGATCTGGCGCTGCGGGCCGCGCGGGAATCCATCGTCCTCCTGAAGAATGACAAGAATCTCCTGCCGCTGAAGAAGACGCTGGGATCCATCGCCGTGATCGGGCCGAACGCCGACGACGCCCACAGCCAGCTCGGCGATTATGTACCGGCCAAGATTCCGCAACACATCGTCACTGCTCTGGAAGGCATCCGCCAGATCGTCTCGCCGGATACGAAGGTTACGTATGTCAGAGGCTGCGAGGTGCTGGGCCAGAATGGCGATGAGATTGCCAAGGCCAGGGAAGCGGCGGCCGGCGCCGAGGTGGCCGTGGTGATCGTGGGCGAGGCCAACCACTGGGGCGAAGGCAAACCGTCGACGAATGGTGAAGGTCGCGATGCGGCGACGCTGGAATTGACCGGGCGTCAGCAGGAGCTGGTGGAGGCGGTATGCTCCACCGGCACGCCCACCGTGGTGGTGCTGATCAACGGCCGGGCGCTGGCCGTGCGCTGGATCGCCCAGAATGTCCCGGCGATCGTCGAGGCATGGCTGCCGGGCGAAAAAGGGGGACAGGCGTTGGCGGAAATCCTCTTCGGCGAGGTCAATCCGAGCGGCCGGCTCTCGGTCACATTTCCCCGGCATGCCGGCCAATTGCCTGTCTACTACAACTTCAAGAAGTCGAAAGGCTATTGGCTGAAGTCCGGCTGGGGCCACGCGTACGTCGACATGGAACCGACACCGCTGTACCCCTTCGGTTATGGTTTGAGCTACACGAGCTTCCAGTACAGTGATTTGGAACTGAGCGCAAAGGCAATCGGCCCGGCTGACGGGATCGAGGTGCGGCTGAAGGTGAAGAACGCAGGCGACCGCCCGGGGAATGAGACCGTGCAGCTTTACATTGACGATGTGGTCAGCAGCGTGGCCACGCCGGTAAAACAGCTCCGCGGCTTCGTCAAGGTGTCGCTGGAACCCGGCGAGACCAAGGCTTGCACGCTCAAACTCGTCCCCGACGACTTGGCGCTGTTCGACAGAGATTTGAAGCGCGTCGTCGAGCCGGGCCGCTTCCGCGTGCTGGTCGGGTCGTCATCGGATGACATCCGGCTCAAGGGTGAGTTTGACGTCAAGTAGCTCGAAGAGCCACCTCTGCATTGCAGGTACCAGCGAACAATGGAGCATCGATCCCATGACGAGTAGAAGACTATTTGCGGCGGTGGTCTACGCCGCGTTATTTGCGGCCGCGGTCCAAGGGGCCGAGGAGCGCGTGCGCGTCGGCGAGTTCACTGCGACGCGATTCGAGCGAGCGCCGGTCATCGACGGCAAGGTTTCGCCGGGCGAATGGGACCGGGCCTTCACCACTTCGGGGCTGATGGCGCCGTTCGAGCACCAGTTGCAGGAATCCGAGACAACGATGAGTCTCGGGTACGACGCGGAGCGGTTCTACTTCCTGTTCCGTTGCCGCCGGGGCAACCACGAATGGAAACTCTGGAAGCACGCCCGCTTCAACGACGACTACAACTTCGGCGAACCGTCGGTGGAGATCTGGGTGACGCCGCCGACGGCGGTGCCGGAGACCTACCAGCACATCATCAACACTTATCCCGCCGTGCTTGATGTCAAGAACATTCCGTCACGCGGGTATTCGTCGCAGGGGTGGAAAGGCGACTGGAAAGTGGGGGTCTCGGAAGACGCGGACAACTATGTGATTGAAGCCTCCGTGCCGATCAAGGATTTCGGTTTCGAAAAGATCGGCAGCGGCGACGTGTGGCAGTTCCTGCTGGCCCGCAATTGCCTCGGGGCCAAACCGCGACCCCAGGCATCGTGGTCGATTACCCAGGCATTCGCCGAAATCCCGCAACACCCCAAGGTCCATTTAATGGATGACGAGATGGTGGCGCAGTTGACCGGCGTTTCGACGATCCTCAGCGGCAAGTACGCCTTTGAGGTGGGCGTTGTCGCGCCGCGGGCCGGGGGCGCCGAGGCGGACATCGAGTTGCGATTCCACCAACTCCCGACGCCGGGCGACGACGACCGCGTCGAGCGCAGACATGTGAAATTGAACATGGGCGAGCGACAAGTGGTGAATCTGTCCGGCGATGTCGCGGGAACAAAGCAAGGCAATTTCACCATCACCGTGACCAGGACGGGCGGCGGCTTGATCTTCCGCCAGAGTTTTCCTTATGTCGTCAGCGGTTGGACGCCGCAGACACCGGTCAAGCCCGCGGATGCGCCGCCGGTCGAGGAGTTGGCTCTGACCGCGCAGTACGGGCCGGAGACGAACACGGTTCTGGTGAAGGCGGATATCCTGGACCTTCCAGGCCGCGAGAACGTGGCGG
>JBEKVL010000450.1:0-5851 GCA_049514055.1 Tepidisphaeraceae bacterium
CTCGACCATGAGGGCGATTTCGTCGTCGTCGGGTCCCCAGACCAGCGGGCGAATCGTGGCCTGGAAGATCACCCAGCCCAGGCCAATCACATCGACAACCAGCCGCGCCGCCCGCAGGGGTGTCGGCAGTTCCCATACCCAGTCGACGAACATCTCCAGGCCGATCAGCAGCACCAGGGCCGCCAGACCGGCAAACGCCCCGCGAGCGATCGACACATTGCCGTGCTTGCGGCGGACAGAAACGATCTTTTCTGCAATCAACTCGCTCATCGCTTCACTTCAGTTGGCAGGTCTTGCGGACAATCCACTCGGCTGTCACCACGGACATCATCAACAGGAAATACGCCCACGTATATACCACCGGCGCCTCGCGCGTCGTCAGTTTGCGCTCGACCTTGGCCGCGACCTTCTCCGGCAGGCCGAACAGGTCCTCCTCGCGGAGGAACTGCCCGCCGCTGGCCTTGGCCATCTGCTCGAGGACCACCTTGTTCATGGCCGGCTCGACCAGTTCGCGGTCGGGATCGGCCACCTCGAACTCCAGCGCGGTGCTCTTGTCGTGTTCGACGGCCAGTTTGTAGTTGCCGGCCTCCGGCGCCACCAGAACGCCACGGTACATGCCGGGCTGTTCGGGAATTGCCTTGAGAATCACCTCGCGCGAGGGCCTGGTGCCGGAGGCATCCCGGAAACTTGCGCGGACGGCCTGTTCCGTGAACGGCTCGAATGACTCGCTGTAAAGCCGGGCGTAAACAGTGACCGGGTCGCCGGTATTGTACCGCTTGGCGTCGGCCATCAGGTGCGTGCGCTTGGATGCGCCCAGCAAGTGCGGCAGCGCCAGCCGCTGGGTGATCTGACCCCAGAGCATGGAATGGTACTTGTCCCCGGCGTTCTTGCGCCAGCGCCAGAAGTTGTCGGTGCCCATGTACATGACCTGGCCCATGCCGTACTGCTGGATCGCCAGCACGGGCATCTTGCCGTAGCGGGTGGCGTTGGCCGGATCGGGATCCACCAGCAGCACCTCGGCCGCCGGCTTGGCCCGGGCGACTTTGTTCAACCAGTAGATCGCAGGCATGGCGGCCCATTTCTGGAAGCTATCCAGTTCCTTGGGCGACAGGCGGAGCATCTGCGACGACTTGCCGGCCGGGGTGAGTTCCAGTTTCACGGGCTTGCCGGCGTTGAGCGTGACGCTGGTGTCGGACTCGAGTTCGACGGGCAGCATCTTCTCAAAAAGCGTGCGGCGATAGGCGTTGGGGGCGTATCGTTTGCCGGCGACCATGACGATCGCGCCGCCGAACCTGGAGACAAACTCGCCCATGGCTTCCATCTGAGTCGGCGAGAAGAACTTGGGATCCACATCGCCGATGACGATGCAGTCGTATTTGAAGAGGTCTTCCTTGCGGACGGGGAATTCTTCGAGGTAGGGCGAATCCTTGCCGCGGGCAACGGTCGGATCGGCCTCGATCAGCAGGCACTTGAAATCAATCCGGCGGTCGCGAACCAGCGCCGCCTGCACGTACTTGAACTCCCAGCGCGGATACTGCTCGACGTAGAGCACCTTGATCTTGCCGTCGATCACGCGGATCGGCTTGCTGGCCGAGTTGTTGGTCTTGACGACCTCGTCCTCGCGGGGCGGGATGAGCGCCTCGATCGTGTAGTTGCCCGGTTTCTGCGGCGTCAGGGCGACGGTCACGATCTGCTCGCCGTCGCCGTTGAAAGTCACTTCCTTGTCGACCTTGTCCTCGCCCATGCGGACGGTAAGCATCGCGCTCTGCCCGGTCATGCCCATCCCGCGCACACGCACCGCGACCGGCACGTCGTCTTTGGCAAACGCGACATCCTGCGCGATGAGTTCGGGCGCGACGATGATGTCCTTGGGCGAGGTGATGCCCACGCCGTAGACATAAAGCGGCACGCGGTCCTGCCCGGCGAGTGACGCGGCGCTGGCCGGCTGCACGCCCGAGTTGGACACGCCGTCAGTGACCAGCAGCACCCCCGCGATGGGCTGCCCGCGTTTCTTGGAGATCACGCCGCGCACCGCGTCGCCGATGGCCGTCAGGCTCCCCTCGGCGTTGAGCTTGTCGATCCATTTGGTCTCCAACTCGGCCCGGAACGAGTCGGACGCCGGTTGGGTGGTCACGACGGCGGGGTTCGTCGGCGGCGGCGTCATGAACCCGGCCACCAGTCCCCAGGCAACCGCGACGATGCACGCGCCCAGGCCGCCGTAACGGGTGAACGGCGACCGCGAGACGAAGCCCATCAGGATCAGCAGCACGCCGACACCGCCGATCACACCCGGCACGAACCAGGGATAGGCCAGCAGGAACGGCAGGTCGTCGTGGCGGACAACGATGGGCTGTGTGTAGGATGCGCCGGGAATAGGCCGCAGAGTGCGGTCAAACTCATAGGCGTCGATATCATACTGCCTGGCCAGACGGGGGAGCAGGTCGATGCGAGGGTTCTTCAACGCGGCCTTGACCACCTCGATGCGGGGAGGATTTACCTGATCCGCGGCAATGCTCGCCGGGGCCTGGTTGAGCCCCTTGGCTGGGTCAAGCAGGCCGCGGGCCAGCCCAAGCCGCCGGATGTCGTCGGCTTCGCTGCGCTGGTCGGGAATCTTGCTCATGCTGCCGCTGGAGTCGATGAGGAGCAGCATGGTGCGGCGGATCACCTGCTCGTAGGTGACACTCAGCACCGGTTGAAGCAGCATCCCCAGGATGAGCGCGAGAAAAAACGCCCGTAGAACAGTCATCAATGACCGGCGCAGCAGCGGCACCTGATCGGCCGTCTTGCGGTACATCCAGAACACCGCCGCCGCCAGCACCAGCGCGAACAGTATGACCCACGCCGGGTGTACGCCGTGGAATTCCATCGACAGGTCGGAGACATGCCCCGCGTCCGTCGCGTCGATTCCGAAGAGCTTGAGTAGAAAATCAGTCATTAGTTGATAGTTGATAGTTGATAGTTGATAGTCGGTAGTTGTTTGTCACTATCAACCATCAACGATTAACTATCAACTCATTTCGACCTACTAAACCAATGCGCCAAGAATGTCTCCGCCGTCGCCAGGATCAGCACGAGGATCGCCAGCGGGAACCAGATCTCCGTGCCCGTCCGCACCTGGTCGATGGTGTCGGCCATCGACATGCCGGGTGCCCAGCGCACCACCTGCGAGAAGGCCTCCATGATCTTCACCTGCTCGGGCGATACCAGTTCCATGTTCGACTCCTCCGGATCGGCTTGTGCCGCGAAGCGGATGGTCGTGTTCTCTCCCTTGATTTCGTATGGCCCGGCGAAGTTGGTCTCACTGAACGAGATCGTCGGCGCGCCGTCGACCATCTCGACGCGGCGCGACTCCGAAACTTCATTGAGTTCCTTGGCCGTGTCCGACCAGCCGCGGGCCCGCTTGTTGATCTGCACATCCTTGTTGGTCAGTTCAATCGGCGCGGTATACGTGAAGGGCATGCCCGCGCGGATGGTCAGCCGCTCGTCCTGCCGCGCCACCAGGTATCCCAGCGTGCGGTTGACCAGCGGCACGTAAATGCCGGCGCGGGCGCCGAGGTCGTTCCAGTTCGTGTTGGCCGTCGTCGCCCACTGCACCACGCGCCCCATGCCGAAATTCCGCTCGACCATGGCCGGGCTGTCGTCGGCAAAACGGGCGATCACCCGGACGTCGCTGCGCCCGTCGCCGCTGATGCGCTTCTCGGCGGCCGCGTCGGGCTCCAGCTTCAGGTATCGGAATATCTTCGCCGAGGAGAGCGAACCGGCGGCGGGATCCTTCCAGATCGCCACGATCTCGTGATCGAAGTTCCGATCCGACAGGCTGGCCCACTTGTCCGTCGATTTCGCGTCGCCCACGGCCGGCCCGAATGTCGCCGGCAGCAAACCCGTCCGGTTGTAAAGCTGTTCGTTGTAGAATTTCGTGTTAAGCCGGTCGCCCGGAAAGACCCACAGCGCCCCGCCGTTCTTGACATAACTCGCAAGCTGGTTCACCACGCTGGTGGAGAAGTCCGTCACGTTCGCCGCCACCACCGCGTCGAAATCCTCGAACCGCAGGGTTTCGGCTTCCGTCGGCAGTTTGATCGCCAGCTTGATGTAGTAGTCTTCCCACTGCGACCGCGGCACGGATCGCAGGGCGTGCTTCAGGTAAAAGACCTCGCTGTCCCGCGCCTCGCGGCCGGTGTCGCCGTCGATGAGCAGCACCTTCACGGCCTTCACCGCCCGCACCGCCACGGTTCGCGAATCGTCGGCCGGCACGTGGTCCGGCTCCGTCCGCGCCGTGATGACGTGATAGCCCTCGCTCTTCAGTTTGGCAAAAAGGGACAGGCCCTTTTCTTCGCCCGGCGGGATCACGTCGATCGTCGCCTGGTCCATGGCCGGGTCGGCGTCCACCTGGATCGACACCGGCACGTCGCGGGCCTCGTTCCTGCCGAAGTTGCGCACGCGGATGTCCACGCGCAGCGGCTGGTTGATGGCCGCGATTCCCGGCTCGAGCCGCACCGCGCTCACCGCGATGTTCTTGTCTTCCGCCCGGCCCACCAGGATGATGTGCGGGCGGATCTGGTCCCTCTTCTCTTCAAGCTGCTTGCGAATGTCGGAGAGCTGCCGGAAGCCCGTGGCCTGGCCGTCGGAGATGAGGTAGATCTCCTTCACCGTCGCCTGCCGCCCGGCGAGTTTGTCGATCGCCGCCCGCACCGCCGGATAGAGGTTCGTCGGCCGGTCAAAGAGCGGGGCCTCCCTGACCCGCGTCGCCACCAGCGTCAGGTCGTAGCTGGGCTCGGGGATCAGGTCGGCGGCGATGTCCGAGGCGAGGATGACCGCGGCCGCCGAACCGTTGGGCAGCGAGCGCAGCACTTCCTCGGCCGCCTTCTTCGCCGACTGGAACCGCGACTCGACCCCATCGGTCGTACACATCGAGGCCGAGTTGTCCAGCACGATCACGGCCGTCGCCGGCGACCGCCCCAGCGCCGCCGCCACGGCATTGAGCACCGGCCGCGACAGCGCCATGACGATCAACAGCACCAGCAGGCACCGCAACAGCAGCAGCAGCATGTCCTCGACCTGGATGCGCCGCTGATTCTGCTCGACCGACACTTTCAAAAAACGCATCGCCGCCCACACCACGCGCTCGAACTTCCGCTTGTTGAGCATGTGGATGATGATTGGTATCGAAACCGCGCTGATACCGAAGAGCATGAGTGGGTTGAGGAACATAGTGAGCTAAGTCAAAACGCCAAATGCAAAGTGCGAAATGAAAGACTGTATTCATTCTCCATTTTGCACTTTGCATTTTGCATTGGGTATTCTCCTGACATTTTGCATTTTCTACTCTTCGTTTTGCATTTTGCACTTTGCATTTGGCTACCGCACGGTCGTTCGGTACCGGAACGCCAGATACCCGTTCAGCACTTCATGCAAAGCGTGGCCGGTGTTCACCAGCACATAATGCACGTTGTTCTTCTCGCAGCCTTCGCGCATGCGCTTCTGGAACTCCCCGACCTCGCGCAGGTAACTCTTGCGAATCTCCTTCGGGCGGGTGAGGACCTTGTCGCGCACCTCCAGCCCCTCGAACTCCACCATGCCCGAGAACGGAAAATCCAGCTCGAACGGATCCATGGTCTGGAAAACGATCACTTCATTCCCCCCGAAGCGCAGGTGCTGGATTCCTTCCAGCACCCTCTCCTCGTCGTCGAACAGGTCGCTGATGACGATGACCAGGCCCTTACGCCGGATCTGCCCGGCCAGATCGTGCAGCACCCCGCCGATGTTCGTCTGCCCGACCGGATCGAACCCGGCCAGCACGTCCATGATGTTGTGTACCGAGTTCAGGTTGCCCGTCCGCGGCACGAACGCCTTC
>JBEKVL010000451.1:0-5850 GCA_049514055.1 Tepidisphaeraceae bacterium
TTCACCGGGACGCAGGCACCACCCAACGGGACCGAGCGGGACTGATCGGGACGGCTTTGGGACCTGAAAAGGACGGCTTTCTTTCCCCACTTGCCGACACCCTCGCCACTCATAACCACTTTGCGAACAGCCTCTTATGTCTCAGGCCCTCGAAAGCATACCCCTCCGAACATCTTCTTTCCGCGTGCCTTCCACAACCCTCAACACCGGCGCGATCCACGCGCTGCCATGGGGTGATTTCAGGGAGATTCTGGACACGCATTGGCGGCGCTTTTCTCAACCCCGTCCATCATCCACAAGCTCATAACCCGTTTCCAGGGAAACTCTTATGCCAGGAACCCCCGCACCATCCGCGCCAAACATTTTCTTCTTCACGTCGCCGGCAACCCCGCCCGCCCCTCCCTTTGGCCCTTCGCAGTTGGCTCCGCCGCCCAATCTGCATCCGCGCCCTCCTGGCCCGGGCTTCTCGCGTGTACTCCAACAAATGCTCTGCATGGCCGCCAACACGGAATTACAACCAGATCGCGGTGTACCCGCGAGTTCGCCAGCGCCGAGCCTGGCTTTCCCGACGCCGCACGCGGAAACACGGCGTCCCGCCGGTGCCACGAGCCGCTGGTATGCCCGGCCCTACCCGAGGTTCCCAGTGCTTTGGTTCCGCCAAACCGCTGGCGATCCACCTCGCGAATCCAGACCTGGGCGGCAATCGGCAACGACGTGGGCTTGGCCGAGATCGCGTTCTGCGGTCACCGCGTGCTGCCGGTGCGGCGGACACTCGCCGCCACACGCAGATAGTACATACCAATCGCAAAGGCGAGCTCGTCGTAGAGACCGCTCTTGGCATTGACTAATCCGCCCGCAAGGGGTAGCTCCCCCGGTGCGGGGTAATGCCATGAGAACAGTGGCGCTTCTGCTGATTGCGATAGCCTGGGTGACGCGAAGCCTGGGCCAGGATCTGCCCGAGAGTCTGCCCCGGCAGCCGTTTCATCTCTCGGCCCGGCCCTGGCGGCCTCTGAATGTCTCGCGGGAGGCGTATCTCGACGCCATCGAGGGCATCTGCCGCTTCACGGTTCACCATCAGGACGCCGGCGGCGCGGTGGTCGATCTTCTCCCCAGACCCCGCCGTCGGGAAATCCTCGTTTGCAACACAAATCTCCCCCGCGGCGTCCTTTATGCGGCTCGAATCATCTGTTATAGTCCGAGGTTCCATGAGGTCTTTTCCCATGAACCGGCTCAACACCATGGCTCAACATCACACTTCTCGCAAGTCTCGTCGCACCACGGCAAGGATCCCGGCCATCACCGAGCGCCTGGAAAATCGCCTGCTGCTGACCAGCAACATCTCCGGCACCGTCTATCGGGACGTCGATCTCGATGGCACCTACCAGGTTGGCGTGGATCAGCCACTCCAGGGCTGGACCGTCTACCTCGACAACAACCTGAACGGCGCCATCGACAACGCCGAACCGACCACCACCACCGACCAGTACGGCGTGTATCAGTTCAGCAACCTGCCCCAGGGCGACTATGTCGCCCGGGTGGTGCTGCCCGTCGGTTGGCGCATGAGCGCCCCCAAGTTCGGGTATACGGTCGTCGGCCCGGTCAACGGGATCGATGATGTCACCGACATCAATTTCGGCGTGACCACCACCGTCCAGATCGCCGGCACCGTCTATAACGACACCGCCGGAACCGGCACGCGCGACATCACCGAGGCGGGCGTTCCCGGCTGGGACGTCTTCCTCGACGCCAACAACAACGGCGTTCTGGACGCCGGCGAGCAGAACGTCGTCACCGACGCCCAGGGCGGCTACGTCTTCGATAACCTCCCCGCCAACAACTACACCGTGCGGCTCGTCCCCCAGGCCGGCTTCCGCATCACCGGACCTAACTCGCAAACCTACAGCACGAATATTCCGGCCGGGTCAGTTTGGCGCAACACCGACTTCGGCGTCACCGCCACCGACGCCATCTCCGGATCGGTCTACATCGACGCCAACGCCAACGGCACCTTCGATGCAGGCGACCTCAACCTGCCCAACTGGACCGTGTACATCGACAGCAACAACAACGGCGTGCTCGATGCGGGCGAGACATCGACCAAGACCGACGCCAACGGCAACTATTCCTTCCTCGCTCTGCCCAACGCCGCGGTCTTCCATCTGCGGGTCAATGCGCCGGCGGGATGGAGCATCACCCAGCCCATCTCGCAATCCTATGACCAGGTGATGCAGCCCGGGCAGGCACTGGCCAGCGAAGTTTTCGGCCTGCGGCCGGCTTCGACCTCGGTGGGCTTCTCGGGCAAGATTTTCCAGGACAACAACCGCGACGGCGTCCAGCAGCTCGGCGAGCCGGGCCTGGCGGGCTGGATCGCCTACATCGACACCAACCAGAACGGCGTGCTCGATCCGGGCGAGCCGATGACCTGGACCGACCTCTCCGGCAACTACGAGCTGCCGCCCCAGGTGCCGGGGAACATCCGCGTCTCCTTCGTGGCGCCGACGCCGGACTGGTACTGCACCAACGCCCCCGTCGGATACACCGAGGTGATTCCGCACACCGCCGGCGACGTCGTCGTCGCCGGCATGAACTTCGGCCTCTCACGCGTCAACGTCGGGAAAATCTCCGGCGTGGTCTTCCAGGACACCAACCTCAACGGCGTGCAGGATGCCGGCGAAATCCCCCTGGCCGGCGCACGCGTCTACATGGGCGCGGCCGGGACCGGCAACCCCTACGTCACCACCGACAGCAACGGCGCCTACGCCTTTAACAACCTGGCGGCCGGAACCTACACGCTCGTCGTCGACACCACGACGCTGGGCGACGGGTCGATGCGCGCCTCCACGCGCTGGAGCGGGACCTACACCGTCACCGTGGGCAACGGCAGCGTGCTGGCGGAACAATCTTCGACGGGACCGGGCGAGGTCCGCACCGTCACGTTCCCCGACAACCGCTCCAGCACCGTGCTTAATTTCGGCCTGACCCCGCTGTTCGCCGTCACCGGCTCGGTCGTCTTCGACTCCAATGGCGACACCTTCTACGACGAGGGCGAGCCTTTCCTGGCCGGCTGGACCGTCTTCGGCGACCTCAACCAGAACGGCGTGCTCGACCCCGGCGAGCCGACGGCCGTCACGGACTCGCACGGCTACTACTACCTCGTCTTCCCCTTCACGAACCTGACCGCCCCGACACCGATTATTGTCGACCTCACCGGCCACACCGATTCCTGGGGCAACGTGGCCGACTGGATCGCAACCAGTCCCGCGCCTGCGGTGCCGCCGGCTCCGGCAGCGCTCGCCGACGTGACCTATCTCATGATCCAGCCCTATCAACTGCTGGCGGATTACCGCTTCACCGTGCAGCCCGTCGAACCGACGTTCCTCGTGGGCCAGGTGTTCAACGACGCCAACCGCAATGGGTTCTACGACGCCGGCGACACGCCGATCCCCGACGTCAAGGTCTACTTCGATCTGAACAACGATGGACAGTTCGATACCAACGATCCCTTTGTCTATACCGACGCCTCGGGGCAGTACGTGTTCCGCTTCGACAACATCGCGGCGCAGACCATCCCGGCCGCCCCGATTTATGAAGGCGTTCTCACGGGCAAGTATCAACTGCGGGTGGCTTACGATCCCACAGTCTGGCAGCCGGCCAACCCGATCGTGTCCGACCGGATCACCACCGTGAATCCCGGCACACCGGACGACCCGCTCGCGGGCGTGTTCTTCGGGCTCGAAGCGGTGTCGGGCGTCACCGGCACCGTGTTCGTCGACCAGAACGCCAACGGCTTGCGCGACGGCAGCGAAGCCGGACAGGCCGGCGTGACCGTCTACATCGACGCCAACAACAACGGCCAGCTCGACCCCGGCGAGCAGACCGCCGTCACCGACTCGACCGGCACTTACACCTTCTACCAGGTCCCCCTGGGCCAGAAGGTCATCCGCGAGAACGTGCCCGGCGGATACCGGCAGACCCGGCCGACCAACGGCTTCTTCACCGTCAACGTCACCCGCGGCAGGATCGTGACCGCGACCGCCTTCGCCAACAGTCCCACCGGCCTGATCCGCGGCCAGGTCTTCAACGACGCCAACCAGAACGGCAGGCAGGACCCCAACGAGCCCGCCCTGGCCAACGCCAGCGTCTACCTCGACACCAACCAGAACGGCCAGTACGACGTCGGCGAGCCCATCCAGAAGACCAACACCTCGGGCAATTACGTGTTCGACGCCCTGACACCGGGCGTGTACCGGATAGGTACCATCTGGGCAACGAACTATCAACCGGCCAGGGGCGTGTGGTTCTCGGATGTGGTCGTCGGTTATGGCCAGGCCATCAGCGCCCCGATCCTCGGCAACCTGCCCCTGCCGCGCGTGTCCGGTTATGCGTTCGATGACCACAACCGCAACGGAATCCGCGACGGCAACGAAGCCGCCCTCGCGGGCGCTGTCGTCTACATCGACCTGAACAACAACGGCCGCCTCGATGGTAATGAGGATTTCGTGCAGGTCGGGCTGGACGGCAGGTTCTCGTTCGTCCTGCCGGGCGCCGGGACGTACACGATTCGCATCATCCCGCCCGCCAGCGGCATGACCTACACCAAACCGGTCGCCAGGAAGTACACGCTGAAACTCAAGACAGGACAGGTCGTGAGCAACGTGATCTTCGGACTGACGAAGATATCCAGGAAGTAATACGGTGTCGACCTGAACACAGCACTGGACCCGGCTCATCCTTTTGCGGATAAGCCGGGTCCATGATTTCCCGACCAACAGTACAAGGCTGTCCGCCCTGGCGTCACTTCTTGTGAACCAGCTTCGACACGACCTTCTTGACGGCCACCAGCTTGGACTTGACGGCCGCCACCTTTGATTTCACCTTGGACTTCGCGTTGGATTTCACGCTGGCAGTCACGACCGTCCCGGAACTGGAGCCGCCGCTCCCCGAGCCGGAACCAGTGCCCGAGCCGGAACCAGTGCCAGTGCCCGAGTCGGAACCACCCGAACCCGAATCACATCCGCCGCCGAAACCGAAACCGCCGAAACCGAAACCGCCGAAACCGAAACCGCCGAAACCGAAACCGCCGCCATGCCCGCGACGTCCGCCGCCGAAGCCTTCACCACCGCCATCGCCGCCGCCCTGGGTCGGCAGACTCGTGGGATTGCCGCTGGCGTCGACGGTGATCGTCACGTTGCGGGTGTGGGTGTTGCCCTGGCTGTCGGTTACCGTGACCGGGAGCGTGACGCTGTAGAGCGTCGTGCCGTTGACCTCGTTGAGGACGTTGACCGTCTGGTTCGAGGCGATGCTGGTGGTCACGCCGTCGGCCGTCGCCAGCGTCTGAAGCTCCGCCGTAACCACCGACGGCAGACTCGTGTCACCAAACGTGGTCTTCGAATGACTGCGGAGGCTGGTGAGCACTCCGGCCTCGTTGACCGTGACCGTGGACGTCACCCCGGTGCCGGCAAAGGTGACGGAGTACACCGTCACGCCGTCCACCGTCTGCACGCTGACATTCTGGGTTGAAGTGATGGCCAATGCCGTTCCGCCCGACGGAACGTTCGCGTTCAGTGCGGTCTGGATCGGGGTCGGAATCACGCTGAACGGCAGGTTCTGGTTGCCGACCGGATTACCGTTGGCATCGACGGAAACAGTCGTGCTCTGGTTCATCCAGCCGCGCCACCACCCGGCTGTACCGGTCGTGGTGGAGGAGGCCGGACTCAGCGTGACCGAATAGGTCGCCACGCCGGTGGCGGGCGTGCTGACGTTCACCGTGGTGGTGTCCGCCGGCACCGTCAGTCCGAGGGCCGTGACGATGGCGCTGATCTCGGTCGCCGCGGCCGCGACGCTGCCCGC
>JBEKVL010000452.1:0-5809 GCA_049514055.1 Tepidisphaeraceae bacterium
GAAACCGGGCATGTTGTCGTCGTGATCGGCGGGCTCTACACCTACGGCACCGAGACCGCCGGCGAGTTCCTGACCGATCGCCACCTCATGCAGGACATCGCCAACCAGGCTCGGCTGAACGGTTCGGAACAGAACCTGCAAATCGTTCTCGGGACGACGGTCACGGATGGAACGCCAGGACCCCCGAAGGTTCTGGCCGTGGCGGCCGATTAGCGGCTTCTTGACTCAGCTCTAGCTGCCGGTATGTCGTCCGGGTAATTGAAGTCGATTCAAATGGATAGATAAACTCCTGACCGTCAGGGACGGTATCTGTCTCATCAACTGTCATCCCGTTTCAATACAACCTCCACGGCTTAGGTTCCGGCCTGTCCGCGCGCGTCCGCCCGGGGATCTGGGGTCGGTTTGACCAACCCGGGAACGGCGAATTGGGGTTCGGCGAGCTAACCAAAGCAATGGTTCAGGAGGCTGATATGAGAACTTCTCCTAGGAGTATCGCTTGTTTTGTGGCGATTTGCGCCCTGTGCGTTTTCGCCCAAGGCCGAATGTTCGCTCAGGGCTTTGGGAGCATCAACGGCACAGTGACTGACTCGAGCGGCGCCGTGATTGCCGGCGCGGAGGTCACGGCGGTCCAGGCTGCCACGGGGATCTCCTCGAAGACAACTACAGGCAGTCAAGGGAATTTCGTTTTTCCAATCCTGGCGCCGACGGTCTACAACGTGACCGCCACGGCCCCGGGTTTCCAGGCTTACACAGAGAAGGGGGTGCAACTGCGCGCCGACAACGCGGTGACGGTGAACGTCACGCTTCGGCCGGGCAAGACCTCTGAGACGGTGACGGTGACCGCCGAGAACGCCCAAGTGGACGTGACCACGGGCACCCTGCAGCAGGTGATCGGCGCCTCGCAGGTGAACGACCTGCCGCTCAACGGCCGCAACGCAGCCGCACTGACCGAAGAGGTGGCCGGAATCACTCTGGCGCCTCCGGCCCAGGCCGACCAGGGGAATACCAAGACCTTCCCCATGGTGATTGCCATCTCGGCCAACGGCACCTTTGTCGGGCAGACGAACTATATGCTCGACGGCGGCAACAACGTGGACGAGTACACCAACGTCAACATGCCCTTCCCCATGCCCGACTCGGTGCAGGAGTTCAGCATCGAGACCAACAACTACAACGCCCAATACGGCCAGAATGCTGGCGGCGTGGTGAACATCATCACCAAGAGCGGAACCACCCGGTATCACGGCGATCTGTTCGAGTACGTGCGCAACCGCGCGCTTAACGCGGCTCCCTATTTCAGTTACAGCTCCTCGACGGGCAAGAAGACCGTCGACCCGCTCAAGCGCAATCAGTTTGGCGGATCGGTCGGCGGGCCGCTCGAGATTCCGCATCTCTTCACAAGCCACAAGACGTTCGGTTTCTTCGGATATCAACGGACGATCAACCATGGGGCCGCGAACGTCTCCAGCTCCACGATTCTGCCCACGATCGCCCAGGCCGGCGCGAACTCCCAGGGCACATCGCCCGGCACGAACAACCTGGTGTTTGCCAGTTGCGTCACCGATCCGCTGAAGCTGTCGGCGATCGTTGCCGATGCTTCTTGCACCACGGCCGGCACTTCCCATACGTGGAGCGCGTCCGCCCTCAGCCCCGTTGCGATCAACCTCTTGAAATACGTCCCGGCCCTCTCGGCGGGCGGCACGGTGCCGGTGGTGAAGCCGAATATGTTTACCCAGGCCGAAATCACCGCGCGCGTCGATCAGGAACTGACACCGAAGGACAAGCTGACGCTGCGGTACTTCTCCGACGCGTACATTCTGCAGGGCGTGCTCGACATGAAGAACCTGCTCACGTACATGGACGGCGCGGCCAACCATTACTACAATTCGCTGGTCTCGGAGACGCACACCTTCAACGATCACATCGTGAACAACTTCATCATCAGCTACCAGCTCGAAAACGACTCCCGCGGCCCGATCTCGAACAGCATCAGCGTGGCCGATCTGGGCGTGAACATCTGGCAGCCGGCGTTCAAACAGATTAACCAGTTCCAGGTCTCAGGCTTCTTCAACATCGGCGACAATCCGCAGGCGTTCTTCCGCCGGAACAACTACACGCTGACCGACGACATCCACTTCCTGCTCGGCAGACACAACATCGACGCCGGGTATCACGGCGAGGTCTCCAAGGTCGATGTCGACAACCTGTACCAGCAGCCAGGACAGTTTACCTTCAACTCGAATATCAGCGGCGACGCAATCGCCAGCTTCCTGTTTGGGTATCTCTACCAGTTCAACCAGGCCTCCGGCCAGTTCTTCAATCCGCGCGGCAAGTTCCAGGGCGCGTATGTGCAGGACACTTGGAAAGCTACCCGCCGCCTGACGCTGAATTATGGCGTGCGCTATGAGCCGTTCATGCCATGGCATGAGCTCCAGGGGCGCATGGGCAGCTTCTTCCCCACGCTCTGGGCATCGAACACGCACTCCACCAAGTATCCGCTGGCGCCCGCGGGAATGATGTTCGCCGGCGATTCGGGCTTCAATTCCAACGGTGTAGCCTCGGCCTACGACCACTTCATGCCGAGACTCGGCTTTGCCTACGACGTGTTCGGCAACGGCAAAACCAGCATCCGCGGCGGCGCCGGCATGTTCTATGACAGCCGTATCAATAGCACGCTGTTCAACATCTATTCCAACCTCGCGCCGTTCATTACTTCGATCGCGCTCAACTCGAGCTCTACGAAGACCATGGATGTCGTCAATCCGTTTCTGAGCTACGGAACGACGAATCCCTTCCCGGCGCCGCAGCCGCCCACGGCAACCACGCCGATCAACGCCAACCAGAGCTGGCTGACCTACGATCCGTTCAAGGGCTTCCACGACCCACTGACCTACGCGTGGAACCTGGCCGTGGAGCAGCAGTTGACGAGCAGTCTCTCCCTGCGCGTTGCCTACGTCGCCACCCACGGCAGTCATGAGTGGTCGCCTCTCGAGCTGAACCCCACCGTGAGCGGCACGCGCATCTACAATCAATCGGGCTGCACGGCGACCAACAGTTGCTTCCCGGGCACCATCACGGCAGCCAACACCGGCGGCAACACCAACTACAACTCGCTGCAGCTCTCCGCCGAGCAGCGCGTGCGCTATGGGCTGACCCTGCTGTTCAACTACACCTGGTCGAAGGCGCTCAATAACATGCCCTGGAACCAGGCCGCCACTTCGATCGGCAACAACAACTCCTTCGTCTATCCGATCATGGCCGCGAACTTCAAGCAATTGGACTACGGACCGGCGGATTTCGATCATCGCAACGTCAGCGCTCTGTCGTACGTGTACTCGATTCCCAAGCTGCGCCAGGGGGTGCCCGGCGTAATCCGCTACATTCTCGGTGACTGGTCGACGACCGGCCTCTTCCAGTACCGCAGCGGCGATCCACTGACCGTCTGGTCCGGCCAATCCAACAACTCCGGCTCGGGCCAGAACCGCGACCGCGCGGTACAGACCGGATCGCCCTACGGCGGCACGGCTTGCTCAACGAGCGTGAACTGCCGGAATTACCTGAATCCGGCAAGCTTCTCCAACAACACCGCCGGCACGTTCGGAACGGTCAAGAAGGGCTCTTATGTTGGACCTCACTTCGTGGTCTGGGACGCAAGTCTGGCTCGCAAGTTCGTCATTACCGAGCGCACCAATCTGCAGTTCCGCGCCGAGTACTTTAACTTGCTGAACCACACCAACCTCGGCGACCCGGCGACCACGATCGGCTCGACCTTCGGGCGCATCACAGGCACTAGCCCGCAGAACTGGGCCGGCACGGCTCCGTCGAACGATCCGCGCATTGCCCAGTTATCGTTGAAACTACTCTTTTAGCCTCCTTGGGGAGTGCGGGCGAATCCCGCACTCCCTACCTTTTCCCGTATCTATTAGATTTCAGAACGTACCAGAATCGCTCGTTGTAGCAGTTTGTCAACGGTCAAGTGCCGAAGGGCAGCGGCCGAGAGGAGCCGTTTCCATCTCTAAAGGCAACGTGAGCAGAACGTGAAGGCCACTCGATGATAAAAACAGCAGGAAGCGAAGCACGCCCCCGGTCGCAGAGACTTCTGCTGACGATTCTTTTTTTGGCGGCTGCCGCCATCGTTGCAGTGCGGGCGCCGCAGATGGCCACGCAGGCCGGGGCCCCCAACGGCGGGTCTTCGCCGACGGGACCGCCGGCGGTCTATCGCAATCCCATCCTCTTCGCCGACTACTCCGACCCGGACGTCATCCGCGATGGCGCGAACTACTACCTCATCGCTTCCACCTTCCACTTCGTGCCCGGCATTCCGATCCTGCAGTCACCCGACCTTGTGCATTGGACGATCGTAGGCCACGTCGTCAACCGCCTGGATATGAACCCGCGTTACAGCCTGGCCGGCGGCAATCGTTATGGCGCGGGGGTGTGGGCGCCCGCAATTCGGAAGCACGACGGCCGCTACTTCGTCTTCTTCCCTACCCCGGACGCGGGGATCTTCGTCAGCACCGCAGAGAAGATCACCGGCCCCTGGAGCTCGCCGCAGGCCGTTCTCGCGCAGGCCGGCCTCGAGGACCCCTGCCCCTTCTGGGACGACGACGGCAAGGCCTACCTCATCCATTCCATGACCGGCGCTGGCCCGCTCATCCTGCACCGCATGTCGCCCGATGGCAAGCACCTGCTCGATGCCGGCAAGGTCGTCGTACGGGATCCCGACCACCTACCCGTCTTGGAAGGCCCCAAGCTCTATAAGCGCAACGGCTACTACTACATCTTTGCCCCCTTTGGCGGCGTCAACGGCGGTGCGCAGGCGGTGTTGCGCTCGCGCCAGATCTACGGCCCCTACGAGCATCGCGTGGTTCTCGCGCAGGGCTCGACCCGGATCAACGGCCCGCACCAGGGCGCCTATGTTGAAACGCCTGACGGTGAAGGATGGTTCGTTCATTTTCAGGCCGACGGAGCGCACGGCCGCATCGTTCACCTCGAGCCCGTCCGTTGGCAGGATGACTGGCCGGTCATCGGAGCCGACCCCGACGGCGCCTCCACAGGACAGCCCACTCCTTCAGGCCCGATCCCCGGCCGCCCTCGCGTGGCTTCGCAACAGCGCCCGCAAACCTCCGACGAATTCAGCGGCGCCACGCTCGGCCCGCAATGGGAGTGGAATCACAATCCCGACGACGCCCATTGGTCTCTGAGCACCCGGCCAGGTTATCTGCGGCTCGTTCCAGCGCAGGCAGACGGATTGTTCTCCGCGCGGAATACGCTTACACAGTGCATGCAGGACAACGCGTTCGAGTTCACCATCGCCATGGACCTGACGGAGATGCGGTCCGGCGTTCATGCTGGTCTGGCCATGTTCGAGCAATTCGCGAGCGGGCTTGAGATCGTGCAACAGGGCCGCGAGCGGCGGCTGAGCTACTTTCATCTCCAGGACCACGTTGCCGGGCCGGTTCTGTCGCAGGTGGCCGTTCAGCTTCGCGTGCGCGTCGACGGCGACGCGGCTCGCTATTCCTACAGCCTCGATGATGGCAAGACATTTCACCCGCTCGGCTCGGCAACGCCCATCCACTTCAGTTGGTGGAAGGGCTCGCGGCCTGCTCTGTTCGCCTACACAACGGCGGCCACCGACCCAGGCGCCGTGGACTTCGACTGGGTCCACTATCGGCCTGCAGGCAAGAATGAGCTTGCCCCCGGAAAACGTACCCCTTAGCAGAGCGGCTAAGCTGCGAAAGGGAGACGAAGATGACAAGGGGAACGCGTGGACGTTACACGCTGGAGTTCAAGCAGGAGGCGGTGCGGC
>JBEKVL010000453.1:0-5808 GCA_049514055.1 Tepidisphaeraceae bacterium
GCAGTTCCTTGCACGTGACTCCCGTCCACCCCCTCGTGCAGAAGATCACTTCGTTGAAGAGCCTGGCCACTCTGTCCACCGGTGACTTCTCCTACTCGTATTTGGGGCACACGCTGAGCGGGCACTACGACCAGACGACCCACGTCTTCACGGCGACTATCATCGGCCCGCTAATCAACCTGTCGGCTGCCGGGACCATCGATCCGGCAGCCAAGACGCTGGACGCCACGCTCACCGGCAAGAATACGGACCTGACCGTATCCGGCTCACTCAGCGGGAATACGGTCAGCGGCAGCATCAAGGGAATATTCTTGGGCTTCACGGTGGACAGGACCGGGTCGTTCCAAATCTGATGTTGCGGTGCGGGTGTGAGTGGCACAGCGCCGCGGCACATGTGGAATCGTGCAATGTCCTATGGCAGCTGGCAACCGCAGTGGATTATGGCCGGCGTTGAGTTCATTGGTCACCTTTCTGGCTGCGGCCTTGTCGAACCACCGTAGCTGTTCATCTCCGAAGATCACATTCATTTTGCCGCCGGCGTGATGGCCCGGTCCTTCGTAGGCAAACACCATCAGGATCATGCTGCTGGGGAGCGGCCCCTGGCTTGGCGTGGCCACCTGTGGGCAATCGGCCTGTCATCGCTCGCCAAGCCCAGGACCACTCGCCATACCAGCAGGTCAGCGGCCACGGCAGGCAACAACCCCAAGATGGAATCATATACAGGGTAGCAGAGACTCTTATATTGTGGTGGCAAGCCCCGAAAGAAGGCACCCATGAGTGACCGGCAAATAATGCTCGGTGGTGATCGAAAGACCAAGGCAAGACCAACCGCTCGGCTGGCCCCGGCCATGGTCCCGCTGGAATCAAGGCTTCTGCTTTCGGTGAATCCTGTGACCGTCACGAGCGATCCCCTGGATTCCCCACCGGCCACGATGGCGGAGCTTGCCGCGGCACCGGGGCCGGTCACCGGGGTTGGGGTCACGATCCACACCCGTGCCGGTCAGAAGTTCACCGGTGATGTGGGGAAACTAGTCTGGGCCACGCTGGCGGCGGCCGGTTCTCGAAGCTTTGTGGGTTCGATTGACTGGGGAGATGGGCAGGCCGCCACCACAGCAACGTCGAAGTTGGACTTGACGGGAGTCGTCCATATCCAGGGAACGCACACCTATCCGAAGGCCGGCACCTATACGATTGTCGTACAAGCCTGGCAGAATCCGCCAACTCCGACAACATTGACCGGGGCCTTAATCACGATCCGCAGCAAGGCCATCGTCGCCAAACGATTGTTCACGATCCATCCGATTGCGGGCCGCGCGTTTACGGGCATCGTCGGCCAATTCGTACTGCCCGCGTCCGTCAATCTGTCGGCGTCGCTGCCGCTCCGCGCCACGATCAATTGGGGTGATGGCTTGACTTCTGTCGGCAACGTCCTGCAGGTCGCGGCCAACCCCACGGCCGGCTGGGACGTGACCGGCACACATACCTACACCAAAGCCGGGCAGAACAAGATCCACACCATTGTCACTCAGGGACCGCCGTCAGGTCCGGGTCCACAGCCGATGGCGTCGCCCAGGGTCGAGCGACTGATCGCGCAGATCGACAGTCTGGCGGAGGTTACGGCCCCGGTTTCTACCGCACTCGCGCCCAGCATAAGCGCAGTTACGCTGAAAGCAGCGTTGGCAGCCACCCTGGTCATCAAGCAAGCGAGCAACGGAAAGACCATTCATGCAACGGTGGGCGATACCCTTCGCATCGAACTGCCGGGAAATCCGACGACGGGTTTTCTCTGGTCGGTCACAGCGGTCAAGGGCAAGTCGGCCGTGCAATCCGGCAAAGTGCATTACCAGGCGAGTCCCACGGCCACGGGCATCGTGGGCTCGAGCGGGACATTCACCGCCACGTTCAAAGCCGTCAAGGTGGGTAAGGTGGTCGTGACCATGGCCTATAAACGTCCTTGGGAAACTGGCCAGCTCGTGCAGAGGTTCTCGGTGACAATTTCAGTTCAAACAGCCCTCCTCACCTCCACCCATTGACTGGCCCCAAGTCGGCTGCCGGAAGCAAGCCGCGGGCATCACGATGGACCTCGCAGTTCGAGGTGATACAGCACCGGCCCGAGGCGATGTTGGGCCCATTTCATGGACTTGCTCAAAAGCACACCGAACAGCGCGAGCACCGCTACCAACAAGAGGAGGGTCACCCGGTGACGAGGCCGCCATTGGCGCAACGTTGATCCGGCTCCGGGCGGTGCCAGCCCGGATGGCCCGGCGGCGCCCCGCCTTGACCTTGATCGGCGGCGAGTCCGGCTCGGACTTGTTGGCCTTGAACTGCTTCTGGTGCTGGAGTCGAAGCTGGGCGATGGTCTGGTCCCGCTCCCGCAGGGTCTTCTCCAGTTCCGCAATCCGCTGCCGGTGCTTCTCCTCCATAACCCCGAGTTGCTCGCGGAGGATGAAGACCTCCTGATAGCACTCCATAACCCAGGTGGTGGAGAGGCCGTCCAGATGGGGACACTGATGGCGATGGGGGCATTCCGTAATACGCGGAGACCAACTGCGGATAATCCCCACCGGCGCGGAGTCACTATGCGTATGAGTCAGGCGGCGGCGGTCGCTGGGCCGTTGTTGGCCTCCACGCGGTTTCGCCCGTTCTGTTTGGCCCGATACAGGGCCTGGTCGGCGAGTTCGACGACGTCGCAAGACCGGGCCCGGGCCAGTTCGGCGACGCCGAAACTGCACGTCAGCGGCGTGCGGACGCCCCGGCAGACGAACTCGTGCGAGGCAATGATCCGGTTGAAGCGTCCCGCCAGTCCGGTGGCGTCGTCGATCGCGCTGTTGGGGACCACGACTGCGAACTCCTCACCGCCGTAACGGCAGACCACCTCTTCTTTGCGGCACGATTCCGTTAACAGTTGCCCGGCGGTTCGCAGCACTTCGTCGCCGCAGGGATGCCCGAAACGGTCGTTGATGCGTTTGAAGTAATCTATGTCCGCCATGACCACTGACAGCGGGTGACCGCTGCGCTCGGCCAGCGAGGTTTCCGCCGCCAGGCGCTGGTCGAAGTAAGCCCGGTTCCAGAGCCCGGTGAGCCCGTCGATCATGGCCTTCTTGCTGAGCAGGTCGAGCAGGAACTTGGTGCGCAGGCCCGCGCGCACGCGAGCCCGCAGCTCCGCCGCGTCGAAGGGCTTGGTGATGTAGTCGATGGCGCCGGCGTCGAGCCCGCGGATCTTCTCGTCGGTCGAGCTGGCCCCGGTCAGGAAGATCACCGGGACGCTGGTGGTGAGCGCGTCGAGTTTGAGTTCCTGGCACACGGCGAAGCCGTTGGTCACCGGCATGTCGACATCCAGAAAGACCAGGTCCGGGGAAACCTGCTTCGCCATCTCGAGGCCGGCGGGGCCGTCCAGCGCGGAGAATATCTCCACGCACTCATCGCGCAGCCGTACGCGCAGCAGGGCGTGGATGGATTCTGAATCGTCAATTACCAGGAGCTTCTGCAACATCGGAACTCTCCATTGCGGGGTCATACCCGTCGACACATCTCAGCAACTCCACGAGCCCTTCCACCTGTTGTCGCACCGAGTCCACGTCGGCGGACTGGCGGAGGCACGCTTCGACTTCCCCCGCCCGGGCACTGATGGCCGCGAATCCGTAGCCGCCGCCGCTGCCCTTGAGCTGATGGACGACTCGCCGCAGCGATTCGGTTTCGGACGTCTGCAATAGGCCGCGGAGTCTGGCGACATGCTCGGGCAGCCCCTGCACGAACTGCTGCACGATCTCCTTCATCACCGCGTCGTCCGCGAAATCGCTGCGGAGGCTCGCGCGGCGCTCCGGCTCCGGGACGCAGCGCCCGGCCTGGGACATGAGCAACGCCGCCGTGGCGATCAGCAGGTCGGCGTTGACCGGCTTGGTCAGGTAATCGGTGCAGCCGGCCGCCAGGCAGCGCTCGCGGTCGCCCGACATCGCGTGGGCTGTCAGGGCCACGATGGGCACGTTCAGACCGTGTTCCCGCAGCCGTCCCGCAGCCTGATAGCCGTCCATTTCCGGCATCTGCATGTCCATCAGCACCAGATCGAACTGCTCACCGGACTGCTCGGCCGCCAGGACACGTTCCATCGCCAGGCGGCCGTTCTCGACGACTTCGACTTCCGCCCCGGCGCGTTTGAGGATGAACGAAATCAAGCGCTGGTTGTCGGCGCCATCCTCGGCCAGCAGTATGCGCCCGCGAACGGCGCCTGTGGGCCGCACGGGCGAGGCCGTCACGCCTCCCTCGCCGAGTTCCTGGCAATGCATGACCATGGGCACCCCGGCGAGCGGCCCGGTCTCGATGGTGACAGTAAAGGTGCTGCCCAGGCCGGGCCGGCTTTCGACGGCAATGCCGCCGCCCATGAGTTCCACCAGACGTTTGGAGATGGCCAGACCCAGGCCCGTTCCGCCGAAGCGGCGGGTCATCGAATCGTCCGCCTGCGTGAACGGGGCGAAGACGCGGTCGAGCTGTGCGTGGGCGATGCCGATGCCGGTGTCGGTCACATCGAATCGGATTCGCGGATTTGGCGCATCCGGCGGATCGGCCATGGAAACCACGAGCCGCACTTCGCCATCCTGCGTGAACTTGATCGCGTTGCTGAGGAGGTTCATCAGCACCTGCCGGAGCCGGGTCGGGTCGGTGCGGATGGTCCGGGGAATCGGCCCCGAGTACTCCAGGCGGAATTTCAGTTGTTTCTCGATCGCCCGCGCGCGGATGAACGAGGCCGCCTCGCCGATCACCTGGAACGGCGACACCGCCAGCCGTTCCACGGTCATCTGCCCGGCCTCAATCTTGCTCAGGTCGAGAATGTCGTTGATGAGTGCCATCAGGTGCTGGCCGTTGCGGCGGATGGTTTGGACGTACTCCTGCCGTTCCTTGGCGGATTGTTCAGGATAGGACAGCAGATCGGCGAAGCCGATCATCGCGGTCATGGGCGTGCGGATTTCGTGGCTCATGTTGGCCAGGAATGCGCTCTTGGCCCGGCTCGCTGCCTCGGCGTGGTCTCTCGCCGCGGCCAGCTCGGCGTTGCTTGCCCGCAGTTCTTCCGTTCTGGCCGCAACCTGGTCTTCCAGATGCTCCTTGTGTTCCTGCAACTGCCGGTCGCGGGTCTGGATCTGCTCGAGCATTCCATTGACAGCGTCGGTGAGCATCCCGACCTCGTCATTGCCGCGGCGTAGCGCTCGCAGGGAGTAGTCGCCGCTTCCGGAAATCCGCCTGGCCGTCGATGCCAATTCGGAAACCGGCGAGGTGATCGCCCGCGTCAGCGGAATCGCCAGCACGCTGGCCGCCACGATCGAGATGATCCCGACTCCCACGCCGATGATGATGTAACTCCGGATCCGGTTGTACGTCTCTGTCAGATCGCCATGCAGATAGACCGTCCCGACACGGCGTCCGTTGAGCATCACCGGACGCCAGACCGAAACGCCGCCATGCTCGTAGGCGTGTCCGCCGTTGTCATTCAAAGGCGGGCGGTCGAGCAGCACCATCTCCGTCGAGCGGTACTCGGCGAGGACTTTGCCGTCCAGAGCCAGCAACAAGGCGCCGACAAGCTGGTTCCGCCGCTTGAGAGTCGACAGGATCTCGCCGGCCTCTTTCGCATCCGCGAATTGCAGCGAGGCGGTGGAGCTTTCGGCAACCATTGCGGCGGTCACGTTGAGATTCTCGACGGCTTCTCTTTTTGTGTCTATCACGTCCAAAACCAGGAACGACGCACACGACAGAAGCACCTCCAGCGCAATCACCAGCATGCTGCTGCACATCAGCTTCCAGCGTATGGAACGAGGTCTC
>JBEKVL010000454.1:0-5802 GCA_049514055.1 Tepidisphaeraceae bacterium
GAGGACGCCAAGGCCAGGATCGCGGACATCAAGAAGCAGTTGGATGCCGGCGGGGACTTCGAGGCCCTCGCCAAGGCCGAGAGCATGGACCCCGGCTCGAAGAAGGACGGCGGTAAACTGCCACGCTTCGGGCGCGGCGAGATGGTGCCCGAGTTCGAGAAGGTCGCCTTCGCGATGAAGGTCGGGGAGACTTCCGACCCCGTGAAGACGGACTTCGGCTATCACATCATCAAGGTCGAAGGCCACGAAACCGCGAGCTACGACGAGTGCAAGGAGCCGATCGCCAATCATCTTCGCCAGGAGAAGTTCCAGAACATGGTTGACGACCTGAAGAAGAAGGCCGATCCCAAACTGGACGACGCTTTCTTCGGCCCGCCGCCCAAGGCGCCGGAAGCACCCAAGAAGGAAGGCGAGATCGCCCCGCCGACGAAGTAATCTTCCGATGGATTAAGCGATAGAGACGTGAAGCGTGAGATGACCTCTCACCCTTCACGTTCTTGTTCCTACGCCTGTATTCCGTCAAATCACTTTCGGCACCCGAATCCGTGAACCCGTGGACTATTGAACCCTCGTCCTCAGGATTTCTCCTCAAACCGCGCCGTGATTCTGTCGGCCAGATCCCTCAGGGTTCCCTCGTAGATCGTCCGCGCATTCACCTTGTCCGACGGGATGACGCCTTCCGGCGCATGTGGCGGGAAGGATCCTTTGATTCCCGATTCCTCGAACGCAACCTTCGCTTTGTGGTCGGTTACTTCCAGCACGCGCAGCGTGGCCTGCGCATTGCCCTTGAGAATCATGATCGATGTCGCCGACTGTGCCGAAAAATCCTCGATCTCGACGTAGATCACGCGCGAAGCGCCCAGCCTCGGCGCCACATTGACCACCGGCGCCCCGTCCACCTCCGGATGCTCCCGCTGGAACCGCACCACGGATGCCGCATCGACGAATTCCGTCGTCGGTTTGGCTTTCTTCTTGTCGTCCCGATCCGCCTCGGGCACGGACTGCTCCGTCAACTGATTCTGAATCAGCCGTGCCAGGTCGAGTTGAATTTGCCCGTACTCTGCCCGGATTCTCAGATCGGCCCAGACCATGACGGCGCATTTCTGCTGCTTGAGTCCCGTGTAGGTGTGTTCGGGTTTGTCCTTGTCGGCATCATCGGCCATTCCTGTGTCGCTGTCGCATCCGCTCAACAGGCACAGAGCCAGCGTAGCCATCACGAACAAAAGACTGTGAAATCTTTTCATAATCATCGATTCCGTTAGCGGCCCCAGCCGTCATGGCCGGTCACATGGATTCCGATCTTCCACGCCCAGGCGACGATCAGGAGTGCGAAAGCCGTCCAGAGATAGTACCCGGCCGGCGTCATCCGCAACAGGCGGTGGAGCGCGCGGCCCGTCATGAGTTCGTAAACTGCGGTCAGGGACACCATGCCGCAACTGAATGCCAGCATCGTACCCATGGGCTGGACATACAGGCTGGGCAAGAGTCGCCCGCGCACAAAATAGGCGAAACTGGTGGTCATCCCGCACGTGGGACACGGAACGCCGAACTGCCTCTCGAACTGGCACGGCCGCAGCCCCAGTTCCTGGTGTGTGCCGACACCGGTCGGGCTCGGCGTGATGAACAACGCCGTGATCAGCGGAGCAATGCAGCACAGGGCGATGCCCAATGCAACGCACCGCCCCCGTCCGGTGAGTTTCCGGGCCTCGGGCGGCCGGCTGTAGATTCGTGGAACATTCTGCAACACTGGTGCTACACTACCGGCGACGCGCGAAATCGTCGAGTCGGCGGCACCGGTTTTGCAGTCGCGACGGAGCGTCCGTCCCATAGACGACGGGTTTGCCTGTTCCTGACGCAGCAGGAATATACGCAAATTCTTCAGGCAAACATTGACAGGCCGCCTCGCACGCTACTAAATAGACGGTTTGCGGCATGGCCGTGCGTCTGGAGTTGTCGTTTCGGTGTAGAGATTTGCAAACAGATAGGTGGGTACCTATGCGTGTCTTGATGCTGGGTTGGGAATTTCCTCCGTTCATCAGCGGCGGCCTCGGCACGGCCTGCTATGGCTTGACCAAGGCGATGAGCAGCATCGGCCTGGACGTCATGTTCGTGCTGCCGCGTCCGGTCAGCACCCCGTTCTCCACTCATGTCAAACTGGTGAGTCCCCGCGGCGATTCGCCGCTGGCCGGTCCGTCCTCCGAACTCCGGCTGGACGAGTTCGAACACGTGACTTTCCGCACCGTCAACGCCCGCATTGGCAGTCCCTACCAGACGCCCGAGCAGTATGCGACCCAGGTCGTCGAAGAACGCACCAAGGTTCAGAAAACGGTGCATGTGGCGAAACCTGCGCAGCCGCAGCCCGTTCCAGAGCCGGCCACGCCGCCCCAGCCACAGGCGGTCTCCGCCGCCGGCCCGCAATCGGCGGGCTCTTCATCTGCCTATGGCGGAGATCTCTTTTCCGAGATCCATCGCTATGCCACCCTGGCCGCCGAAATCGCCCGCAATGAGGACTTCGATGTGGTGCATGCCCACGACTGGATGACCTTCCCGGCCGGCCTGGCCGTGGCCGGCCTCAAGGGCAAACCGCTCATCGTCCACGTCCACTCCACCGAGTTCGACCGCTCCGGCGACAACATCGACCAGCGCATCTACGACATCGATCGGCGGGGCATGCACGTCGCCATGAAGGTCGTCGCCGTCTCCCACCTCACCAAGAACATCTGCGTCCACCGCTACGGCCTGAGTCCCGACAAGGTCGAAGTCATTTACAACGCCATCGACCTCAACGGCAATCATTTCGACCCGAACCAGTACCGCATTCAAAAGGACGAAAAAATCGTCCTCTTCCTCGGCCGGATCACTCAGCAGAAAGGCCCGGAATACTTCCTGAGCGCGGCCAAGAAGGTCCTGGAGGTCATGGACAACGTCAAGTTCGTCATGGCCGGCTCCGGCGACATGATCCGCCGCGTCGTGGAAATGGCCGTCGCCATGGGCATCGGCCACAAGGTCCTGTTTACTGGTTTCCTGCGCGGGGCGGATGTCGAGAAAGTCTTCAAACTCGCCGACCTCTACGTGATGCCCTCGGTCTCCGAACCGTTTGGCATCGCGCCGCTCGAGGCCATGAGTCACGACGTCCCGGTGCTGATCTCGAAGCAATCAGGGGTGTCCGAAGTGCTCAAGCACGCCCTGAAGGTCGATTTCTGGGACATCGACGAGATGGCCAACAAGATCGTCGCCGTGCTGCGCCATCCGCCGCTGGCCCGCACGTTGCGCGAGCACGCCGCGTTCGAGGTCCGCCGCCGCACCTGGGTTGACGCGGCCAGGGAGTGCCGGCAGGTGTACGAAACTGCCATCGACCTGATGAGTTCCGTGCCGATGCACTAGCTCAATTCGCATCCGACCTTCCCTCGCAACGCGAAGGGCACCGGAATCATCGTGCCCCGCCCGGTGGCCCACGAATCGCACCCGGCCGCCTGGCTTACCACGTCCTCAACCGCACTGTCAGCCGGATGCATATGTTTCATAACGGTTCCTGCTTCCAGGCATTCCTCCCGCCACCTTCGGGGCCCCTCGCGGTCCTTCCCGGTTAACAAAACTCGAAGATTCAAATTTTAAAGTTGTATTTATGTTCGCACTATGGTACAATACATCCTGCTGTTCGCTTGGCTCTTTGGAAACCGAAGACGGCTCGGAAAGAGGTCAAACGAGAATATGTGACCAGTATTAGTCAATACCGTATCATACAAACTCGGACGCTGGGACGAGCGAGGCGCACAGTTCGCGGACCACTTGCGTTTACCAGTATCTCGCGTAAAAGAACACCGTGCCTGATCTATCCATCAATCTGGCCGGCCTGAAACTCGCCAACCCGACCATGACCTGCTCGGGAACCTGCGGCTACGCTTTCGAGTACGCCAACTACACCGATCTCTCCAGATTCGGTGCCTTCGTCACCAAGTCGATCACGCGCGAGGAACGCGAGGGAAACCCGCCCACGCGCATCGTCGAGGTGCGGGCCGGAATGCTTAACGCCATCGGTCTGGCCAACGTCGGGCTGGGCCGCTTTCTCGCGGAGAAAGTCCCGCAACTCGAAAAGATGCCCTGCCCGGTGATCGTCAACGTGGCCGGCCACAGCTTCGACGACTACATCGAGACCTGCGCCGCCATGAACGCCATCGACTGCGTCCGGGCCGTGGAACTGAACGTCTCCTGCCCCAACGTGAAGGACGGCCTGACCTTCGGCACCAACCCCGGCCGGCTCAAGGAACTGACCGCCCAGGTAAAGAAAGTCCTGCTGGCCAAGATCCTCATCGTGAAACTCTCGCCCAACGTCGAGGACATCACCGCCACCGCCCGCGGGGCCGTCGAAGGCGGGGCCGAGGTGCTCTCGCTGGTCAACACCTTCACCGCCATGGCCATCGACATCTGGAAGAGGAAGCCGCGTCTGGCCAACGTGACCGGCGGCCTCTCCGGCCCGGCGATAAAACCCATCGCTCTGCACATGGTCAGCCGCGTCTACCGCCAAGTGGCCAAAAGCGCCGGCGTGCCCATCATCGGCATGGGCGGCATTCAGTATTGGTCCGACGCCGTGGAGTTCCTGTTGGCCGGAGCCACTGGCCTGGGCATCGGCACGTCGTTGTTCGTCGATCCCAACACGCCCGTAAACATCTGCCAGGGCATCGAGAAATACCTGCAGAAGACCGGCGTTGAGAAGCTGAGCGACCTGGTAGGCTCGCTGAGTTTGTAGGGTGGGCACCGCTCACCATTAGTTGCCAGAAATGAACATAACTATCCAGCGGGCAGCGCCCGCCTTCACTCGCCCGACTGTTCGATGCGCATGGTGCAGGGCCGGCCGCAGATGGGTCGGAGCGGGCTGTCGGGCTGGCTGGTGAGTTCGAGGAAGCGGGTCATGACGCGGACGACCAGTTCGACGCGGCTCTTGACGCCGAGTTTGTGGTAGAGGCGGTCGAGGTGGGTGTGGATCGTGTGGGGCGAGATCGCGAGTCCGGCGGCGATGTCGCCCTCCTTTCGGTCGTCGAAGACCTGACGGGTAATTTGCAGTTCGCGGCCCGACAGATGCATGTCGCGGGCCAGAAGTTCCCATGCCTCCTCGCTGATGAACGCCTGCGCGGATGAGAGTGAACCCATAAGTCACCCATCAAAAGATACCGGGGACGACTCGTGGCGAGGCGTCCCCGGCTGAATAAGAAACGGCGCATGAAAGCGCGCGTTTCACTGTGTTTCGCCCACGACCACCAGACGACGATTATGCGCAGCGCGGGAGCCAAACCCCAAGCAAAATCCGGCAGGAATTTCCGGGAATCTCGCGGCGTGCGGAACACCCGAAAAATAGTGCATGGCTATTCACCCTGCATTTGTCTCACCACACGCTGGAGAATCCCGCCGTTGCGGTAATACTCAATCTCCACCGCCGTGTCGATGCGGCAGACGACGGGGAACTCGATCTTCCTGCCATCGTCGGCCGTCGCCACCATCTTCAGGATCGCGCCGGGTCTGAGGTTGTCGTCCAGGCCGACGATATCGAACGTCTCGCGGCCGGCGAGGCCGAGTTGTTCGCGCGCCGTCTTCCCGGCGGCTGCGGCCGCGGCGAGAATCTCCTTCGTGTACTGCAACGGGAGCACGCCCATTCCGACCAGGTTGGAGCGGTGAATGCGCTCGAAACTCTCGGCCAGCACAGCCTTGACGCCCAGCAGCATCGTGCCCTTGGCCGCCCAGTCGCGGCTGGAGCCCATGCCGTAGTCCTTGCCGGCCAGGACGATCAGCGCCGTTCCGTTCTTCCGG
>JBEKVL010000455.1:0-5787 GCA_049514055.1 Tepidisphaeraceae bacterium
TGCATCAATGCGTGTCCGGCGGGCGTGGACACGCCCGCGTACCTGGCGCTGGCAGCACATGGCGACTTCGCCGCGGCACTGGAAATCCACCGCGAGCGCAACCCGTTCGCGATGATCTGTGGCCGGGCCTGCCCGGCGTTCTGCGAAAAGAAGTGCCGCCGGATGGAACTGGACGAGCCGGTCGCCGTCAGGCTGGTCAAACGATACATGGCCGACCATGAATACAAGCGGCAATGGACGCCCAAGCCGCTGGTCGATGCGGAAACAAGGAAGCGCAACAGCGTCAAGAAGGTCGCGGTCATCGGTGCGGGCCCGGGTGGCCTGACGGCCGCCCTGCGGCTGGCGCAAATGGGTTACGGGGTGACGGTGTTCGAGAAGTATCCGACGCCCGGCGGGATGCTGTCGTGGGCGATCCCCGCGTACCGCCTGCCGCGCGAAACGCTCTACGCGGAAATTGCCAACATCCAGCGGGCCGGCGTGGAGATCCGTTGCGGCAAGGAGATGGGGAAGGACTTCACGCTCGACCAGTTGCTCGATTCGATGGGTTACTCGGCCGTGGTGCTGGCGATCGGCGCCCACCGCAGCCGCCGCCTGGGTATCCCGGGCGAGGACAAACTGGGCGTGCTCAACGGGCTGGATTTTCTCCGGCAGATCGCCCCGGACCACAAGGGCGAGCGCACGTTTGACGTGGTCGGCCGGCGCGTGGGCGTCGTGGGTGGCGGCGACGTGGCCGTCGACGTGGCCCGCAGTGCCCTGCGCATGGGCGCCAGCCAGGTCCACGTGCTCTATCGCCGTGCCGGGGAGAACATGCCGGCGGCGCACCTGCAGGATGAGATCGACGGCGCCATGGAGGAAGGCGTCCAGTTCCACACGCTCGTCAACCCCATCGAAGTGCTGGGCGACGGGCAGGTTTCCGGCGTGAAGGTGCAGCGCCAGCGCCTGGCCGAGTTCGACTCGTCCGGCCGCCGGCGTCCGGTCGGCATCCAGACCGAAATCTATACCCTGCACCTGGACTACCTGATCCCCGCCGTGGGCCAGACGCCGGACCTGTCGTGCCTCTCGGACACGTCGATTCAGACGACGGATGCGAAAACATTCGTAGTCGGAGATGCCTTTAACACGACGCGACCGGGCGTTTTCGCGGCGGGCGACGCCGTGGTCGGCCCATCCACCATCATTCAGGCCGTGGCACACGGCAACCTGGTGGCGGTGGCGGTGGATGCGTGGTTGCGAACAGGCGCTGTTGAGAAGCCGCGTTACGTTACTCCGCGGCACGACATTCCCAAGACCCACGATCTTACGGCGTACGCCACCGCACACCGGCCGGCAACCCCCAGGCTCGACGTCAACCAGCGAAGCAAGGGGTTCGCCGAGGTCGAACTCGGGTTCGACGAGCGGACGGCGATGGAAGAGTCCAAACGCTGCCTGCGGTGCGACCTGGAGTGGCTTGAGGAAATGCACATGGGTTGTGAACACTCAGTTGGTGAGAAAGAAACCGAGGTTCGGTCATGACACAGTTGGCAAGCGCGCCGCCCCTGGCCGCAAAGGCAACCGGGGCGCTGGTGAATATCACCATCAACGGCCAGAAGATCCAGGCGACGCTGGGGCAGACGGTGCTCCAGGCCGCCACCACCGCCGGGATCATCATCCCGACGCTGTGCCACCACCCCGCGGTCAAGCCCTACGGCGGCTGCCGGGTCTGCGTGGTGGAGATACAGAAACAGCGCGGCCTGCAGCCGTCGTGTACGTTTCCCGTGGCCGAGGGCCTGGTGATCCAGACCGAGACGCCGCGCGTGATCGAGGCACGGAAGTTCGTGCTGGAGATGCTCTTCTCGGAGCGCCTCCACTACTGCATGTTCTGCACGATCAGCGGCGGCGAGCACACCAGCGACTGCGAACTCCAGCGTCTCGCCTACCGCTACGGGCTGACAAGCTGGAAGTATGCGCCGAACACCGACGTGCGCTGGCCGCTCGACGCCACCCGCGGCAATTTCGTCATGGACCATTCGCGCTGCATTCTGTGCCGGCGGTGCGTCCGGGCCTGCGATGAACTGGTCGCCAGCCACACGCTGGGCGTGCGCGAGCGCGGCACGCGCACGATGATCTGTGCGGACGACGGCGTGCCGTTCGCCGAGTCGAGCTGCGTCAAGTGCGGCACCTGCATGCAGGTCTGCCCGACGGGCGCGCTCTTCGATCGCCGCAGTGCGTACTGCGGCCACGAGGCCGACATCCAGCGCACCCGCTCGACCTGCATGGCCTGCGGAGTGGGTTGCCCGATCGAGACCGTCACCCGCAACAATCGCGTGCTGCGCGTCGAAGGCGTGTGGGATGCCGACAACGTGGGGGTGCTCTGCGAGGAAGGGCGCTTCAAGATCCTCGACGAAGCCGGCCCGCGCGTGGATGTGCCCCTCATCCGCCGCAACGGGACGGCTACCGAGTGTTCCTGGGACGAGGCCCTGACCTATGTCGCGTCGCGGTTGAACAAGACGAAAAAGATCGCCGGGCTGATCACCACGAAATCGACAAACGAATCGCTGGTGGCGTTCGCGCGCATGTTCCACGACCTCTTCCGCAGCGACGAGGTGTCGTTGCTCAGCGGCAAGGTGCCGCCGCTCGATATCGGCGAGCCGGGCAACTTTGCCGACCTGCAGATGGCCGACCTCATCATCGTCATCGGCGGCGACCCGTGGAAGGAACAGAAGACCCTGGCCTATCTGGCCCGCCGGGCCATCGAGCGGGGCGCAAGGCTGATCGTCGCCAACGCCGAACCGACGGGCCTTGAAGACTACGCCGACGTGGTCATCCGCCTCATGGCCGAACCGGCCAACGGCAAGGACCCGCACGCGGCCCTTGGCAAGATCTACCACCTGCGTCCGGAGCGAATCCTCCAGGTCAAGCAGGGCATTGACGCGGCGCAGCATCCGGTCGTCATGTACGGGCCCGGGCTCGACGACGAGATCTTCAAGACCCTGCGGACCCTGCCGTCCAGAACGCGGTTCCTGCCGCTGATCACCGGACCCAATATCGTCGGGGCCACGTTGCTGGGGCTGGACCTGCGTACCGTGACCGGCGATGCCTTGTATGTTGTGGCCAGCGACGAGAGCCCCGATGGTGTCGATCTGCCCAGCGCCGATTTCACGCTGGTGCAGTCCTGTTACCACAACCGCTGGACGGAGCGGGCCGACGTGGTGCTGCCGTCCAAGATCTGGTACGAGAAACAGGGCCACATCACCAACTTTGAAGGCAAACGCATGATGCTCACGCGCTCGGTGGATGCCCCGAGCGACATTCTCTCCGACTGGGCGACGATGTTCATGCTCTCGGTGAAGATGGGCCGGCCGCTGACGTGCATCACTGTCGCCGACAGCCTGAGCGGACTGGTGTGAGTTCTGCAGCCGCGATCGGTGATCGCGGTAGATGCCCCTGGCCGCGATCGGTGGTCGCGGTGGGCGGCGCTAGATTAGGAGCCGTTATGGATCGCAAACCCGTAGTTGCCAGTGACTGGCTCGGCGGATGCGCCGGATGCCACATGTCATTGCTCGATATCGACGAGCGGATCGTGGCCCTTCTGGAGAAGGCAACGCTGAACGCCACGCCCATCACTGATTTCAAGCATCCTCCAGAGGAGGGCGTGGATGTGGGCATGCTCGAAGGCGCTGTCACCAACTCGGCACAGGAAGAAGTCGCGGTGCGCATGAGACAGCGATGCAAATGCCTCGTCGCCCTGGGTGATTGCGCCGTCTTCGGCGGCGTGCCGACCATGCGCAACTTCGCCAACTTGCAGGCCGCACTGAAACGGGCCTATCTGGAAACGGAAAGCACCGTGGACGGGCAGATCCCCGGCGACGCGGACCTTGCCACCATGGTTGAAGCCCGGGCGCTCGACCAAGTCGTCAAGGTGGACATTCACCTGCCCGGGTGCCCGCCGTCGCCCGACGCGATCTTCTATGTGCTCAAGGAACTGGCCGAGGGCCGCATGCCCGAGCTTAAGGGTACGTTCGTCGACTGGCATTGATCTGTGCGTGATACCGGCAGTAACCGGTATCAAGTTAGCGATTGAAGCATTGAAGCGGTACGCCGACTGTGGTCAGGACCGGCTGAGACTGGCACCACAGGCGAACCAGGAGCGATTTATGGGCCGCAAAGTTGTCATCGAACCGGTAACGCGCATCGAAGGCCACGCCAAGGTGGTTCTGCACCTGGACGACCAGGGCAATCTCGAAACGGCGCGATTTCACGTCAACGAGTTCCGCGGCTTCGAGAAGTTCTGCGAAGGCCGCCTCTTCTATGAAATGCCCCAGATCACCGAGCGTATCTGCGGCATCTGCCCCGTCAGCCACCACCTGGCATCTGTCAAGGCCTGCGACCGGATCATCGGCGTCACTCCGCCGCGTCCGGCGCAGCTCCTGCGCGAGTTGATGCACATGGGCCAGATCATCCAGAGCCACTCGATGCACTTCTTCGAACTGGCCGGGCCGGACCTGCTGCTCGGGTTCGACTGCAATCCGGCCACGCGCAACGTGGTCGGGCTGTATCAGGCCAATGCCCCGCTGACCGTGAAGGCCATCAAGATGCGCAAGTTCGGGCAGGAGATCATCTCGCGCCTGGGCGAGCGCCGCGTTCACCCCAACTTCGCCGTCCCCGGCGGCGTCAACACCACGCTCGATCTCAAGAGCCGCGACGCCATGCTGGCCCAGATCGACGAGATGATCGCCGGCTGCAACGAAGCCATCGCCATCTTCAAAGGGTGGATGGAGAAGAACGGCCAGGACATGCGCAAGTTTGCGTCGTTTGCGACCAGCTACCTCGGCCTCGTCGACGACAACGACGCCCTGAACCTTTACGACGGCGCCGCCCGGCTCGTCGACAAGGACCTGGGCCTGCTCGAACGGTTCGACCCCCGAATGTACCTCGACTACATCTCCGAACATGTCGAGAGCTGGTCCTATCTCAAGTTTCCCTATTACAAGAAACTCGGCTGGCCCAACGGCGTCTACCGCGTCGGCCCGCTTGGCCGGCTCAATGCGTCCACGCATATCGCCACGCCGCTGGCCCAGAAGGAATTCGAGCTTTACCGCCAGATCTGCGGCGGCAAGGTCGTGGAAGGCACGCTCTACTACCACTACGCCCGGCTGATCGAGGACCTCTACGCCGTCGAGCGGGCCCGTGAACTGCTTCTGGACAAGGACATTCTCTCAACCGATATCCAGCTTTCCGGCAAGGTGACCAACCACGAAGGCGTCGGCGTGATCGAGGCCCCGCGGGGCACGCTCTGGCACCACTACTGGGTGGACGACAACGGCGTGCTCGAGAAGGTCAACCTCATCGTCGCCACCGGCAACAACAACTACGCCATGAGCCGCGCCGTCGAGGAAGTCGCCCGCGCCTACGTCGACCCGAGGAACATCACCGAAGGCGCCCTCAACCGCGTCGAGGCGGCCATCCGCGCCTACGATCCCTGTCTGTCCTGTTCGACCCACGCCGTCGGCAAGATGCCGATGGAGATGATCGTGCTCGATTCCCAAGGCAATGAAATCAACCGCGCCGAGCGCTCGTCGCGGGAATGACATAGCCGTTTGCGGACGTGACCACTGGTTTGGGAGGGCCGCACAGCGTGCGGCCGCGGTCGTGCGGAAGCACGCCCCTTCCGAATTCGCGGTCAGGCCCCTTTTTGCAGGGAGACCAGCCATGCTCGTCAACGTCAGCAAGGTCGATCTGTGGTCCGCGGTGATTCCCGACCAGCCGGGCAGCATCGCTCAGAAACTCGAAGGACTTGCCAAAGCCGGA
>JBEKVL010000456.1:0-10187 GCA_049514055.1 Tepidisphaeraceae bacterium
TTCGCCAATCCCATCTCCCAGGCGCCCGGTGTGCCGGACAAGACTCCGCCGACCGCGAGGTTCTCGGGCACGAAACTGGTGACGGCCGCCTCCACGGTTTACAGGTTCACCGTCACCTACGCCGACCCGTCCAAGGTCAAGCGCTCCTCGATCGCAACGGGCGATCTTGTCGTGACGGGGCCGAAGGCCTTCAAGGCGGTTAAACCCACGTTTGTATCGTCGACAGCCAGAGTCGATGCCACAACGATGTCCGTAGTCTATTCGTTCGTGCCCACGGGAGGGAAGTGGACGGCCGCCCTCGGCGGCACATATACCGTCACGCTCAATGCCAGGCAGGTCTACGACGCCAAAGGCAATGCCCTGGCCAAAGCCCTCTCGCTTGGGACCTTCGTGGTCTCGCTCAAGAAAGCCAGGACGGCCGCCAGGCCGCCGGCGGCGTCTGCGGTGTCCGTTTCCGCGGCCGACATGCTCCTGGCCGGTTACCCCGCCACCGGGCTTTTCGCCGCCATTCCCATCCGCCGCGCCACATCGGATATCTTCTGATGCGCCAGTTCACAGGCGCTGTCCACGGCGATCGTTCGCCGGTATCCGGCCATTTTCGTGATCGGGTGGTCCTGCCCGTTCGCCATGGCCAGGAACGGCTGGTGCAACCGTTCCCACAACGCCATCACGCGGGCGTACGTCTGCGCGTCGCCCTGTTGTGGCCCGCGCGGCAATTCGCCGGCCAGCAGCACGAAGGCGCCCGGCGGCAACGCCGCCGCCAACTCATCCTCGGAAGCCCACCGCTGCGATCCGGGGACAGCGCAGTGTTCCTCGGGAATCACCGCCAGCGCCGTGCCCTGGCCGGTTTCGTAGGCCGCCGCCAGGAACGTCTCCAGGTACAACCCCCGCTCGCGGGCCAGCCGTCGCACGGCGATGGCCGGTTCGATTGCGGCTCGCCCGGCCACCAGCAGTTGCCCAAACGGCTGCTGGTCAACAATTCCGGTGACGTCATGCTCGCGAGCGATGATGTCCAGCCGCACGATCCCTTCGCCGCAGCGCTGGCGCTTCTGACGCCGCGCCTCCTGCAGCGGCATGTACACCCGCGCCAGCAGGTCGTAGTCGCGTGCTTCCCACGCGGCCGTTTCCACCAGCGTCAGCAGTCGCTCCGCCTCGAGATAGTTGGTCCGCATCAGTTCCCGCTGCCCGTGTTCGCACAGCGTATATGCCTGTTCGGGAGTCATGATGGTTCAATGGTAGCAGATTCGCGGCCGGTTGGCCTGACCTGTCCGCGAAACCCGCTGGCCCCGGCATGACCACAGGTGTCTGGCGTGCTACCATGCCACCGTTGCGAACACCAGCCGGCCATAGGCAGGATCAATATGACAAGCAGCACCATGCACAAACCCGCATCCATAGTCGCCCCAGTCGTTCGCGGGTCCGTGGTGTCTGGTTGGGCCGCAATTGTGATCATCCTGCTGGCCCGTGGCAGTGCCGCCGCCGAGCCGATCCGGTTGAGCGCGGTGGCAATTGAGCCGGCGCAGTCCCGGGTTAACCTGCTTGCCAATCCCGGCTTTGAGGCGACGAAACCCGACGGCATTCCGGTTGGCTGGAACTGGGACCGGCGTAACACCGACGCGACGTGCGAGGTTGACCGCACTCAGTCGCATCGTGGCCGGCAGTGTCTGCGTCTCACCAATGGCACGGCCTTCGGGGCGCACGTCTATGGCATGCTCTGGATCGACCGGCCCATCCGCCTGGTGGAAGGCAAGCCCTACACGATGAGCGCATGGGTCAAGTCGGAGAAGCCGGGCGTCATCAGCCTGATCGGGGGCGCCGACTGGCAGTTTCGCGCCCAGGCCAGCAGCACGGACGGCCGCTGGCACCGCATCCACAAGACGTTTACGCCCGCGGCCAGGGATTGTGACTTCACGTTGCGCATCGGCACGGAGAGCATCACCCCGGGCGTGTGGATTGACGATGTGAAGTTGGAAGAGGGAACGGTCCCGACAGTCGATCCGGCCGTCGAGAGCGACAAGGCCGGCGTGTTCTTGGAAGCCGAAGAAGCGGAGACCGTGGTTCAGGGTGATGGGCCGTTCGGCGTGGCTTTCACATTGAGCAGCCCGCGTGCCATCGCTGGGATAGTCACCGCGGCCTTGAGCACCGGCGAGACTCTGCGCCAAGCTGTGAACGTCGGTGCCGGAATCTGGCGCGTGCGGATCAAAGGCGAAGCGGCATCGGCCGATGATGCGCAACGCACGCTGTCGTTACGCCTCGAACAGGACGGCAAGGAAGCCGCCGCGACGACGGCACCGGTTCGATTCTTTTCGGCCAACAACGCGCTCCTCCGTCTGACCGGGTTGAGGAAACTGATGCCGGCGCTCAAAGGCAACCTGGGATTGGTGAAGTCGAGTGGACAGGACATTTCCTATCCCACGGTCACCGCCACGGTGTTGGAAGACTTTCTCGGCTATGCCGAAGAGGATGCACGCCGCGGTGAAGTACGGCGATCGCTCGAACAGGTCGGGGATATGGAGAGAATGGCCGCCCAGTTGCGCGGCGAACTCAAGGAAGCGCTCGCGGGGCAACGGCGATTCCCGGACGTGCCGCGCTGGACCGGTGAACAGCGTCCCGTCATCAAGGGGAGTTCCTTCATCTCGACAGCTCGAATTCCCGGCATGGCATCCGTGGAGCGCCCGGTCTTTTTCACCGGCTACGGGCATTTCGGCCAGGTCGTCGCGGACATGGAAAAATGGCCGGGCTATGGCACAAATATCATCCAGATTGAACTCGGTCCCAACCGGATCTTCCCCGGCGAAGGCCGCAGCGACGACGCTCCCGCGCGGGAAATGCTGCAAATCCTGAACCGCGCGCAATGTTCCGGCGTCGCCGTGTGCCTGCTCATCAGCCCGCACTATTTCCCCGACTGGGCGTTGAAGAAATGGCCGCATCTGCGTAAACACCGGGAGGGATTTCTTCAATTCTGCCTGCACGCCCCGGAAGGCCGTGATCTGCTGCGGCGATTCATCATCGCCACCCTGGCCCCGCTCAAGGACCACCCTGCCCTTCACAGCATCTGCCTGACGAACGAACCGGTGAACGAAGAAGAACCTTGTGAGCCGGCCACCAACGCCTGGCATATGTGGCTCGAGAAGCACCACGGGAACATCGCCACCGTGAACGCGCGATATGGATCCAGCTTTCCGGCTTTCGACGCGGTGCCGCTGCCCGACCCGTTCGGCAAGCGACCGGCCCGGCCCGTGTGGATGGATTACATCCGCTTCAACCAGGAGTTCTTCGCCGACTGGCACCGGATGCTCGCCGACGCAGTGCATGAGGTGGCGCCCGCGCTTCCTGTCCACGCCAAGGCCATGACCTGGACCCTGCTCAACGACACCGACGTCAAATATGGGGTGGATGCCACCCTGTTCGGCCGGTTCAGCCAGATCAACGGCAACGACTCGGTCAACATGTTCGACTTTGGCGATGCCGAGTTCGCCCAGGGCTGGGAAACCAACGCCATGTCGCACGACCTGCAGCGGTCGGTCCTGGATGCGCCGGTATTCAACGCCGAGAACCATTTGATCACCGACCGCGACACGCGCTATGTCCCGGCCGCGCACGTCCGCGCGGCCCTGTGGCAGGCCGCGGTGCATGGTCAGAGCGCCACCACCATCTGGGTCTGGGAGCGAACCTTCGATCCCAGGAGCGATGTTGCCGGCAGCATCATGCACCGCCCGGCCTGTGCCCAGGCGGTCGGGGTCGTGAACTGCGACCTGAACCGCGCCGCCCTCGAGATGACCGCCATCCAGCAAGCCCGCCCACAGGCGCTGCTCCTGCAAAGCGTGAGTGCGTCCGTTTGGGATGGAGGAAACTACAGCAACTGCGTGCAAACGCTCTACACAGCGCTGTCATTCACCGGGCTCACACTCGGATTCGTCACCGAGCGCCAACTGGAGAGCGGCGTCATTCCGGACGCGCCGGTAATATTTGTGCCCGGTGTGGTTCATCTTTCCCAGGCCGCCCTGGCCGGGCTGAAGAAATTCAAGGGACGCGTCGTGCTGGTTGGCGGCCCGGAGGTGTTGACGCAGGATGAGTACGGACACGCCGGACTTCCGCGGATGGAAGCCGAAGCGATCCCCTTCCGCCACGTCGCGACCTCCGCCCGCGACTTGCGCGAACAGATTCTGTCGAGGCTTTCCGCATGGAACCTGCGACCCGCGGTGGAAGTGCGCGGGGCTGACGGGCGGCCTGTGTGGGGCGTGGAATGGCGCAGCGCGGAGACCCTCGAAGGGGCGGTGGTGAATCTGTGCAACTACCGGAAGCAGCCGGCCACGGTGGCCCTGTTCCGTGCCGGCCGGCCCGTGGCGGCGCGGGATGTTCTCAGCGGCACAACGGTCGAGGGCGTTTTCAACCTCGGTTCCCTTGAAGTGCGACTGCTTCGATTGGATGGCGAGACCAAAGCGAAGGATTGACCGGGATAGTCCCGCTGCTCCAGCGCCGACTTGGTTGCCCGAAGCTGCTGGGTGAATTCCGACATCACATCCTCGAGCGCCTCGCCGCCCACGCGGATACACGAAAGGTCCAGCCGCAGCAGCTCGGCCGTCTTGGTCACCGAGTCCCGGGCCTCCTGCCATACCCGCAGGCACGCGCCCAGGCTCTCCAGTGCCTTTGGCGTCTGGTTCTTCTGGAGCAGTTCGACGGCCGTTGCCTTGAACGCCTCCGCCTGCTCGAGCTGCGCCGTCATTTCATCCAACACCTCCATGGCCAGCTTCCTCGGGTCGGCGGTTTCGATGTAGATGGCGTGGCCCTCCAGTGCCACGGACCGAAGCGACCCCAGCTTCGCATCCGCCGGCTCCTCGCCGTCGATAAGCACCTGCACCACCAGCCGGTTGTCTTTTTGCAGATGCGCCAGCACCTGTCCCATCGTCCGCAAGCCCATTTCATCCACTGCCAAAGGTTCCTGGTCCACGGGAACTGACAATGTACACACTCCTTCTTGCTCCGGCACTTGTCCCTTATCGACTTGCCCCGGCCTTCGGCTTCACTAAGTCCGATAACTTTCTGGTGGTGCGGACCTGGCCGGGCAAGCGAGTCGCGGACGGGATCACAGCGGCACCGGCTCCAATCATGCTCAGCGATGCGCCGGCTGGCGGGTTTCGGCAAACGTACTCCCGGCCAGTCCCGCGCGCAACGCCGCCTCCGTCAACTGATCCACTCCGCCGTCAGACCGGAGAACATTGACCATTCCGGCCTGCTGAACCAGCACGGCATCGGAATCCCCCTCGCCGGCACCGGCGGGGAGCGTCTCCGCGCACGCGACGCGTAAATGCCGGCCACATTCGGGACAACGGTAATCCTTGCCAGGTTTGCTTTCGTCGATCGTGAGCGTGCTGCCACATGGGCACTGAATAGAAACCATTGAGTGTCTCCCTGATAGCAATGAGGCTGTAGCATACAAGTAAGTGCTGACGCGGTACAGCCTCCTCCATGCAACCGATGAATGGTAATCGGTCATCGGAAATCGGCGTGATGCACTCCCCGGCGTTCCCGGGGCATCTCAGCATCCAGCACCGGACACTCGTCCCACGTGAGCCCTTACCGCCCAAGCCATTCGACGATCTGCGAATTGTCCGCCTTCGAGTTGCTCTTCAGGTTTTCCGTCTGCCCGGCCGCTTTGTATACCTCCGCCAGCCACTGTGGCGGCGTCTCCCGGCCCACGACCATCAGCGGCCTGGTTCCGCCCGCCGCCGCCAGCGGCCACAATCCGCCGTATCGCATGGCGGGCGGCAGGAACTGCTCATCCGTAATGCTCGTGACCTGGTCGAAATCAAACGTGCCTGTCTCCGCGACGCAATGCGAGACCGCATCATCGGCCAGCGTGCGGGCCAGCAGGCACCATATCCCCGCCTTGCCCAGGCCAACGAGGTTGACGTTGCTGATTCCACTTTCCGTGCGGCAGCGGGCGATGAGTGTGAGGACGTCGTGGACGCGGTTGCCGATCGTCGAGCGGTTGTAGCCGTGGATGAACTCGATCTTGGACCAGTCCGGCAGTTTCTCCGGCCGCAGTTCACCGGTCAGAAAGACGTCGGCCGCAATGACGGCGTGTCCTCTGGCCAGAAGTTGTTCCACCAGATCGCCGGGCCGCTCCAGTTTGCCGAAGGCATCTTTGCCGGAGTCGGATAGGAGAATCGTCACGGCCGACGGGGCTTTTGCCGGCAGGAAGACATTGGCTGGCAGTCTCTCCGAACCGCCGGGCCGCTGGATTTCCGCTCGCCAGGCGCGTTTGCCTTCGACGGGCGGCTTGAGGCCGAGCGGGCGGCCGGCCTGCGGCAACTCGCTTGCCACCATCGCCCGCAGCGCCGGGCGCAACACCTGTTGCACTCTGGTATTGCCGGCGGCATCGCGCGGTGAGAGTGCCCCGATCTGCGCGGCGTGCTGTTTGACGAGGTAGTCCTCCAATTTGTCCGGCGTCGTCCAGTCGGTCGGACGCGGGTGGGTCGCGTCGAACACCGCCAGATCCTTGGGCTCGATGGGCGTGAACGTCTGTTCTGCCACCGGCTCGGCCGCTCCGAGTTTGAGGTGCTTGTTGAGGAAGTTGTACACCACCTGCCGCGAGTTCTTGTTGTAATTGTGATCGGCCGTGAATCGCTCGCTGTGGACATTTCCCTCGGTCCCGTACAGGCGATAGATCGCCTGCGTCTGAGGGTAGCCCTCTTCGAGATAGTGCGCGGTCCAGTCGCCGGTGGCGGTTGGGTGGACGAACGGCTTGGGAGCGAACAGGCAGGAGATTTCCACGTTGTCTGTGCCGATGCGGAGAAGGGGGGCGTTCTCGCAGACGCAGCCGCCCTGGTGGTTGCCGGCCGAGATCATGCAGACGGGCGCGGCGACCGTCAGCCGACTATCGACGGCCATCATCAGGAAAGTCTGCGTGGCCCCGCCGCTGGCGCCGGTGCAGGCGATGCGGGTCCTATCCACATCGGGCAACGAAAGCACGAAATCCATCGTCCGGATGGAATCCCACAGTTGTAAACCGAGCATGTTCAGCCCGCGCATCTGGCTGTCGGCATCGAGCCAGGTCTTGCGATGCGGGAAGGTGGCGTCGTTGTCGGCATAGCCCACCATATCGTAGTGGAAGACGATGCAGCCGAGCCTTGCGAGGTTGGCGCAGCGGGCCTGGAGCGGATAGCGGGCGGCGTCGGTGTCGGTTTCCCAGCCGCCCTTGAGAGCCTTCTCGACATCCTTGTCCGGGGCGCGATAGAAGCGGCCGTTTTCCCAGTGCCCGTGCGGGCTGAGCACGGCCGGCAGGGGGCCGGTCTTGCCGACGGCGCGATAGAGGTTGCCCGTCACGTAGAAACCGGGATAGGACTGGAAGTAGACTTTCTCGACCGTGTAGCCATCGCGCTGGATGGGTGAGTGGATGACGGCGTTGAGGGGCGTCTTCTCCGGGAGCGGCCAGAGTCCGGCGGCGACGAGCAATTGCGTGCGAAGCGGCCCGGCTCGCTGTTCCCACGCCTCGCGCGTGGCCGGGGGCGTGAAGTTGCTGCCTTCGTAAAGTGTTCGCGGCTTGCCGAGTCGCGGATCGGCGACTTGCGCGAGCGTGGACACAGACAATAGCACGGAAACGAGGGCGAATGCGATGTGACGCATGGCGAAACCTCCTGTGACGCGGTCACCTTGCCGGAGTACCGACAACACAGGCGGGACGCCTGTGCTACAAACTGCACACCTGCTTCAGATACCGTACGCTCTCGTGGGCTGTTGTCTCCGGTGGCACTGACGTGTCGAACGTCTCCACGCTCAGCCAGCCATCGTATCCGGCCTGCCGCAGGGCGGCGATGATTGGCCGATGGTCCACATCGCCCATGCCCGGCCCGCGCAAATTGGGATCGTTCACATGGACATGCGCGATGTGTTTGGCCGACTCGCGGATGATCTGCGGGATCGGCTTGGGTTCGTTCGACATCGCCTTGACATCCAGATGCAGCCGGAATGCCGGGTGGTTCAGACGGTCGATCAGTTCGATGCCCTGGGCCGCGGTATTGAGGAAATCAGTCTCGGCCGGGCCGAGGGGCTCGATGGCCAGAGTGACACCGTGCGACAACGCGGGGTCGAGGCTGGGCCGGAAGACCTCGGCGGCGAATTCCAGGGCCTGTGCCGTGCTGACACCGGGCAACAGGGACCGTTGTTTGGGCGAGCCGATGACCATGACCTTGCCGCCGAGGTCGGCACAGAGGTGGACCAGGGCCAGTATGTAGCCGGCCGTGGCTGTCCGGATCGCGGCGTCCGGGTGCGTGACGTAGAAACCGGTGGTCTTGGCCAGCAGCCAGTGAAGCCCGACAACCTGCATCCCGCGAGTTTCGACGGTCTGGCGAAGCTGCAGCCGATCCGTCTTGGATAGCCCGGCCGGTTTCTCACCCAGTGTGAACGGCGATATTTCCAGCCCTTCGTAGCCAAATGGCCGGCAGAACTCACAGATGCGATCGAGTGGCCAGCCATCGAAGATTTCATTGCAGATGGCGAATTTCATGCCTTCTCCGTGCCGGTGGCTGTTTCAAATACGCTGTCTTCGGGAAGCCCTTTGCCTTTGGTTTCCGGGGCGAAGATCAGGGCGATCAGCCCCACGGCGTAAATGGCCGAGACCGTCGAGGCGGCCATGGCGAACGACTTGCCGCCGGCGAAACCCTGAGTGGCGAACCATTTGGAGAGGTTGCCCAGCATGATGGCGGCCGGCGCCGCGAACACGCGTGCCGCGTTGTAGCCGACGCCACAGCCCGTGGTGCGGAGCCGCGTGGGGAACAGTTCGGGGAAGTAGATGCTGAATCCGGAGAATGGCCCAAGTGTGCCAAAGCCCAGGAGAAAAGCCAGCGGCAGGCTCAATACAAACACCTTTCCACCCATGCCTGCAAGGCCCCAGAAGAAGAGCAGCACGAAGCCCCATGCGAGCACGAACCAGATTGCAAACGCGGCCCGGCGGGTGACACGTTCCGCCACGATAGCGAAGAGGTAGATGCCGACGAAAGCGCCAATTTGCTGAATTAGGAACATGACGCTGATGGTGCGGCCGATGGTCTGGTTGGCGGCATCGACCTGAGTGGGCGTCATGGCGGCCCAGTTGAAGGCCGACCGGAGTTCATCGCTGACCATGTTTGTCGAGAAAAAGCCAATGCCCCAGAGCCCGCCAACCCCGGCCGTCGCCAGCAGGATGGCGATGATGCTGTTCCGCCGGACCAGGCGATTGGTGAACAATTCCGTGATGGCGCCCAGTTCCTTGCCGAACGAGGCCCGGGCCTTGGCCTGTACCCATGCGTCAGGCTCCTTGACGCTCCGCAGAATCCAAAACACCAGCAATCCCGGCAGGAACCCGATGAAGTAGGCAATGGGCCAGTATCTTTCGAGGTTGCCCAGGATGAGCGTGATGATGGCAGCCATCATGTTGCCCAAGGCCGACAGGGCCTGGAGCGACCCCAGCGCCATGCCGCGCGAGCGCTGCGGGAATACCTCGGCAACCAGTGAGGCCCCGGCCGCCCATTCGCCGCCGACCCCGACAGCGGTGAGGAAGCGGGTGATGGCGTAGATCTTCCAGTTCCATGCCAGCCCCGACAGGCCGGTGAAGATCGCGTAGATCAGGATGGTCGTGACCATCGTCTTCACGCGGCCCATGCGGTCGCCCAGGACGCCGAACACGAATCCGCCAACCGCCCAGCCGAGCAGGAATATCGCGTTGAGCCAGGCGCCTTTCTGGTTGGCGTCGGCCGCCAACGCCACCTCGTTGACTACCTTCGTAATTGGATTGGTAAATTCAGGCCGGAGCAATTGCCGCATCGACGCCGGCCGAACCAGATTGTAGAGATTCTGGTCCATCGTATCGAACAGCCAGCCGAGGGCGGCGATGGCCAGCACGATCCAGCAATAGCGGTCGAGTCCCTGATACCATTTGAGTGGAGGTCTGCCATAGTCCAGGATGGGTGTGTCGGCCATGTTGCGGAGTTTAGATTGAGCCCGGGGATTTGCAATTTGCAGTCGCCGTTTCACCAACCACCCCGGCGCGATATGCTGGGTCCAATGCCCAAGCGTTACCTCATCACCGGCGGCGCCGGATTCATCGGATCTCATCTGGCCGAGCGGCTGCTGGTCGCGGGCCACCAGGTTACCGTTCTGGACGACCTCTCCACCGGCAGGATCGACAACCTGGCGGCGCTGCGCTC
>JBEKVL010000457.1:0-5774 GCA_049514055.1 Tepidisphaeraceae bacterium
AGGCGCTCGAAGAGGTCGAGCAGTTTCTTTGGCGTCTTCGCTTCTTCGATGGCGGATTTCCAGGGTTTGACGATGGTGGGGCCGACGATCTTCATGATGTCCACGGGGCTGGTATAGTGGGCGCCGAAGGCGTGGCGTTCCTCGGCGTCCATGGAATCCTGAAAGAGAGCGCCGAAGATTTCGGGGGAGACTTTGGACCAGTCGCTTTTCTTTGCGGCTTCGCGGAGTTGGGCGACTTCGTCGGGGTAGAGTTCGAGGCGGGCGGGTTCGGCGAAGAGGCCGCCGTTGAAGTAGTTGACGCCCTTGTAGCGGCCGCCGGTTCGCGGGGCGGGGTTGTTCATGGCTTCGAAGAGGTTGCCGAGGATGTCGTAGGAATCCTGGGGTTCCTTGCAGTCTTCGAGGAGGTTGTTGAGGAGGTAGCGCGGGAGCAGGCCGATATCCTCGGCGAAAAGGGCGACGAGGCTTTGGAGGATGAAGCGCTGGGCGAGGGCGCGATCGACGTTGCGGGTGGTGAGTTTGCGGAAGCAGAGGGCGAGTTTGTCGGCCGCCTCGCGGGTGACGGCGACGCGGTCGTTGCCGAAGACGGGTTTCTCCGCGGTGGGGAAGAGGAAGTTGAGCGGGCCGTAGCGCTGGGGAAGATCGGCGAGGGTGACGATGTCCTTGGGCGAGTCGATCTGCTCGTTGAAGTCGTAGACGTGGAACTCGTCGAAATTGCAGAGGACGACATAACGCGGGCGGTCGGGGACGAGGCGGACCCAGTAGTCGAACGCCTGCCGGAAATGGCGGGAGAGATCGACGCCGCGTTTCTTCATCTCGACGAGGACGACGGGTTTCCAGACGAAATCGGCGAAGGCGGTGCCGCCGCCGTCTTCCGAGGATTTCTTGATGCGGACTTCGGCGTGGCCGCCGGATTCGAGGAGGCCGCGCTGGCCGAAGGCTTGGAGGAGGCGGTCGAGAAACAGTTGCGCTTCGGCCTTTTCGTCGCCACGGATGTGTTTGTGGGTCCAGTCAACGAAGGCGGTGAGGTTCTGGGTGCGGGATTCGAGCATGTGGGTGGTCTCCCTGGCTGGATGGGAGCGTAACACGGCGGGGGTGTTAGGCAAAGGGGCGCAGACGGCACAAATGACGACAGGCGCAGATGTTAGTGGCCCTAGTGGCCACAGGCCGTCGTCCCGGCCGGGGCTCCAATCAACGACAGACGGCGCGAAGCATGCTTCGCGCCGTCGGATGGTTCACTGTCTTGTGGCCGCGTCTCATACGTTCCGAGCGACCTCGAATATCCCCTGTGTCTTGATGACCATGTTGTTGTCATCATACAGGTGGAAGCTCTGCACGAGCAACTCGTGGCTGCGGCGCTCGATATCAAGCACGCTCAGCGTTGCCCCGAGATCCGGGGTGGCCGGCACTTCCGCCATCATCAACTCGCGCTTGGCGGCGTAGTTGGCGATTTCATGTTTGGTGGCCTCGTAAAGCGTCTGGCTGAGTTGCTCTTCCTGTGTCGAGATCATGTATTTGATGTTCCCGCCGGGAGCGGTCATCTCGTGGTACTTCTCGCCGCGGCAGGGCACCGTCTGGATAAGGCCGCGGTCGGTGACCGCACCGCCGCTGATGACGATGACCTCGGCAAGCGTATGCTTGCCGGCGGTGAAACTGATGACATGGCCGCCATCGATGATCCAGATGTCCGCGTCATACGCGCGGCGGCTGACCTTCTCGCTGCTGAGGATCTTGAACAGCTCGGGATGGAGGGGGCGCTGGTAGAGGAGGAGGGTCAGACCTCCTGAACGCCGCTGTTTGGTACGATTGGAGCTCATTGCTTCCATGCTCTCTTTCAACGTGGGGGGCCATTTTCTGGCCCGGAAACAGGGAAACGGGCGAAAACCAAGAGACAGCCCGTCTATACAAATGGCGGGTCCGGTACAACTCACACGAACCGAGGATGCCTGAAAGCCAGCACCCGTCCCGTGGTGAAGCTTTCTCCGCCCGAAGGACGTACCCGCACACTGCGGGTCACATAGGGGGCATTATAGTTAAACCATCCGCAAATAGGTAGAAAAAAATCGCCTGTTACAAACCCAACAATGCTCTCGAGACAAAGCAGTACGAGTCGTAAGCTATGTGGCATCCAGCAGTTACGCCAAATCCGCGGTACATGAAAAGTATCGCAAAATACCCTCCGGCGACAGCGCGAAAAACGAATGCGACCACACGCACGGGCGGAGCGGCCGGGGTCAGGTAGTGGTAGCCGGAAAAAGCCAACGCGGAGATCAGAATCATCAATCCGATCGCCAGCGGCTTCTTCATTCGCAGCAGGTCGACGAGTACGACATTCAACAGCGTCAGTCCGGCCAGGCGAAAGAACAGTTCCTCGTAGATCCCGGCACCAAACGCCAGCACAACGCCCCTGGCCACGACACCATCTGCGGCCGCCAGCGGCAAGCAGGCGGCCTGGAGAGCGCTTAGCACAAGCAGTGGAATCGCCAGAAGCGACGACTCGCAAGCCATGGTAAGGACGGTCAACGGCCTCAGTCGCCACGTATCCCGTCGGGCCAAATGCCACGCGAGGAGGATCACCACCACAGCCAGGGCCGGCAGATAGTGAGCGGTGGCCCCAAAGAAGGAAAGAAAACCACGCAAGTAGTTGAAAGCGAGCACGCGGATCTCGGTCTTCTCCTCGGCGTCGGTCAGGAACCAGCCTGTGCCGAACTCGTAGAGCAGCAGGGGGACCGCCAGGAAGACCAGGGATGTCAGCGGCTTGGCGGACTCGTAAAAGTAGTCCTGCAACGCCCGCAGCGATTGTCGCCGGGCTGCGGAAAGATCGGCCTGTCGCGCGGAGGCGAGCTGACTCATCGCTTGCTTCCATTAGTCCGGGCCGGAGCGTCCTCGGGCTGCGGACAGCGGCGGACAACCCGTACCGCCTTCTTGCCGCGCAGTTGCCCAAGCTGGGCCATGAACTTGTTCTTGTCTTCAACCTGGATCAGCACGTCACCCGAACTCGGTTTGTCGGTGGTGATGAGATCGCCGACCTGGAGATTCAGCAGGTCGGTCATGGTAATGCAGGTCTGCGCCAGGAACACCCGGATCTCCACGGGAGCACTGTGTATGTGGTCGGTCAACCGTCGCAGATGGTCTTCCTGGCCGCCTTTGCGCTGGTAGGTGAACCAGTTCTGAGCGGCCAGAATACCCATGATCGGCTCGATGACATTGTACGGAATGCAGAGCGACATGGTCCCCGCGCGGTTGCCCATCTTGATCTCGAAGCCGATGACCACGACGGTTTCGTTCGGCGGGACGATCTGCACAAGCTGCGGGTTGGACTCAAAGTCCTGCACGCTGAAGGTAACCGGTGTGAGATTCGACCAGGCCTCCGAGAGATGGTGCGTCGCCCGGTCGGTGATCCGCTGCACGAGCCGCTGCTCGATCTGCGTCAGGGGCCGCTGGGGAATGAACAGATCCGCGTTGGACCCGCCCAGCAGCCGGTCGATGATCGGGTAGATGATCAGCGGCGAGATTTCCAGGCAAAGCTGGCCGTCAAGCTGCTCGGCCTTGAGCAGGTTGAAACAGGTCGGGTTCGGCAGGGAGTGGATGAATTCGGAGTAGGTAAGCTGTTCGATCGACGAAACGCTCACTTCGATGATCGTTCGGAGATAGGTGGAGAGGGCCGCGCCGAGATTTCGCCCGAAGCCTTCATGCAGCGTCTGGAGCGCCCGCATCTGGTCCTTGGACACACGTTCCGGGCGTTTGAAGTTATAGATGTGGACGTCCTGCGCCTGCACCTGCTGGCCCGACTTGCCATAGACCGTAGCCTTGGTGTCGGGCTGCTGCACCTGCCCGGTGTCAACGGCCGCAAGCAGTGCGTCGACTTCAGATTGGTCCAAAACTTCGCTCAAGCGTCATGCTCCTTGGCACTTCTGTATTATCGGACGGGTCGGCCGAGAGACTTAAGCGAATCGATGCCGCCCTGGCGGGCGAAGAACCGCGATCAACGATCGCGGCTACAGCTTAACTGGACCGTATTGGCGCTGGCCCGACTTCAATCCTCCGGCACAGACTCCGGACCCAGCTTATCAACCGGCTTTGCTTTCGCGGATTTTGGCAATGGCGGTTCGACAAACAGCCGGCCCTGGCCGGGTGTGTCGTAGCGCTGGGCGTCGATCACGGCGCGGGCCTCGGCGACCAGTTCTTCGAGGGTCTTGAACTCGCGGTAGACGCTGGCGAAGCGGACATAGGCGACCTGGTCGAGCCGGCGCAGGCGGTCGGTGACAAGCTCGCCGATGACGGCCGAGGGAACCTCCTTGTCATAGCCGCGCTGGATTTCCTCCTCAACCTCATCGACAAGCCGGTGCAGGTCTTCGATCTTGACGGAGCGTTTGAAGCAGGCGCGTTCGAGGCCATGGATGATCTTCTCGCGGTCGAACGGCACGCGCGTGCCATCCTTCTTGACGACGACGAGGCGGACATTCTCCTCGATACGCTCGTAGGTCGTGAAACGCTTTTCGCACTGAAGACACTGGCGGCGGCGACGGATCGACCGGCCGCCTTCGCAGGCGCGGGAGTCGATCACCTTCAGCTTGTCCTTGTCGGCGTCGCAATAGGGGCAGCGCATTGTTCAGGGGAATGTACCGCAGGCGGGCCGATCAGGCAAAGCCGCTCACTTGATCGTGAAACTGAAGAGCACCGCCCAGGCGACCGCGGCAAACCAGCATCCCGCGGCCAGCAGCCAGCGGCTGCCCGGCGACGCCCGGCGAATCTGCCGCCATTTCGAGAGCCAGATCACGAGCAGCCCCCCAAACACGACAAGCCCCGCGCCGTTGACGAGGACGAAACGTATCGCAAAGGATGGGAACCGCCAGTCGCGGATTGTCTGAATGGCCGCGTATATGAGCAACAAGCCGCTCAGCCCCATGCCGGACGCAATGGCAACCAGCCCGGTCAGAAGTGCCGCCTGCCTCGGTTCGACCATGCCGACAACGAGTTTGAGTTCGTCGCCGCATTCGGGACACCGCGACGATTGGAGACTCCGCAGGTTGTACCCGCAAGACGGGCAGGGCATGTCCCGGTCGGCAAGGAACTGTCGGAGGAAGTCTGGATCGTCGGGCACTGGCATCACGTATTGAGCGTCCCTTTCGTGCTCGGCACGGCGGGGTTGCGCGGGTCGTGCGTCGTCGCCTGGCGAATCGCCCGGGCAACGGCCTTGAACGCGGCCTCGGCCATGTGGTGGTTGTTCTGGCCGTACGGTACGGTGATGTGCAGGTTCATCTTGGCGTTGGTGGCCAGGGCCTTGAAGAACTCCTCGACCAGTTCCACGTCGAACGTGCCGATCTTCGGACCCTTGAACGGCACCTGGAACACAAACGCCGGCCGGCCGGAGAGATCGACGGCCGCCTGCGCCAGACTTTCGTCCATGGGCACGATGGCCCAGCCGTAGCGGTTGATGCCTTTTTTGTCGCCGAGGGCCTTCTCGATCGCCTGGCCAAGGACGATGCCGACATCCTCGACGGTGTGGTGCGAGTCGACGTCGAGGTCGCCTTCGGCGTGGACGTCGATGTCGATCAGGCTGTGCCGCGAGAGCAGGTCGAGCATGTGGTTGAAGAAGCCCACGCCCGTCTCCACCGACGCCCGGCCCTGGCCGTCGAGGTTGATTTGGAGGCGAATCTTCGTCTCCCTGGTTTCCCGCGAAATCTCGGCCACTCGGTCTGTTGAGGTCGGTTTTGCCATGATTCGTTTCCGCACAAAAGTCGATAGTCGATAGTGGGTAGTCGATAGTAAATGCA
>JBEKVL010000458.1:0-5751 GCA_049514055.1 Tepidisphaeraceae bacterium
GAAGCCCGACTGGGCGCCCGACGGCATCATCGACTTCGTCACCACCGTCCAGCCCGTGCTCGACAAATACTGCGTGAGCTGCCATGAAGGCGGCAACCCGGCCGGCGGCTACGACTTCTCCGGCGACAAGACCCGCTTCTTCAACGCCGCCTACGACAATCTGCTCGGCCGCTCGAAGTCCTATCGCCAGCACAACATGGACACCGGCGAAATGCTGCCGGCCGAGAAGGCCAAGGGCAAACCGCTGGTGCATTTCTACTGGTTGCTGTGGACGCCGACGGCCGTGAATCAGCCGCTCTGGGCCGGCTCGCACGCCAGCCGACTCACCGGCATCATCGAAAACCCCGAGCGCAAGATGCTCCTCGCCGATCGACAGAAAATCTACACTTGGATGGACGCCGACGTGCCCTACTACGGCACCTACGCCCATGCCCGGCCCAAATCCGCCGGCCGGCGCGACCTCTTCTCTCATCCGACGGAGGCCCGCCTGGCCGATTGGTTCACCAAAGACCTGATGCCGGTCTTCCAGCGGCGTTGCGCCTCGTGTCACACCGGCTTCCCCGGCACCGGCGATTTCGGCGGCATGGGCGCCTGGGTCAACTTCTCGCGCCCGCAGTTCAGCCCGCTGCTGACCGCGCATCTGCCCAAGTCCGCCGGCGGGCGCGGCATCGAGAAAGCGAAGGACGGCAAACCGATTCCCATGTTCGCCGACACCAGCGACGCCGATTATCGAACCATGCTTCAGGCCATCGAGGAAGGCAAGCGGGCGGCGTTCGCGTTGCCGGAGCCCGACATGCCGGGTTACACCGGCAGGCGTAAGGAGCCGTAGGAAGAGTCGTGGGATTCTCTTTTCATGCCGTCTGATCCCGGTTAACGTACCGCCTCATGCAATTCCCTCACGCCGACGTTCCACTGGTTGCCCAACTCGATCCAACCCGTCAGCGCATGACTCATTTCCGCTGGGTGATCCTCGGCCTGCTCTTTCTCGGCACTACCGTCAACTACGTCGATCGCCTGGTCATGGGCATCCTCGCCCCGGATCTCCAGGCCAGATACCAAATCTCCAACGACAGCTACGGCACGATCAATGCCGCATTCACGATGTGCTATGCCATTGGCCAGCTCCTGTCCGGGCGGCTGCTCGACCGGATCGGCACTCGTATCGGCTACGGATTGGCGCTGGCGTCATGGGGCATCTCATCCCTCGCCCATGCGCTGGCCCGGAGCACCCTCGGATTCGGCGTCGTGCGCGGCATGCTCGGCCTGTCCGAATCACCGAACTTTCCCGCCTCCACCAAGAGCCTGGCCGAGTGGTTCCCCAAACGCGAGCGGGCACTTGCGTTCGGATTCATCAACGCCGGCTCCAACATGGGCGCCATTATCGCGCCCGCCGTCGTCCCGTTCCTGGCGACCAACTACGGCTGGCAATGGTCGTTTGTCTTCACGGGGACGCTGGATTTCGTGGTCGTGGCCCTGTGGATTGCCCTCTACAACCGGCCGCAGGACCATCCCCGTGTTTCTCCCGCCGAACTCGCCGTCATCGAGAGCGACCCGCCCGAGCCAACCATGCACGTCCCGTGGCTTCGCCTGCTGGCCTTCCGGCAGGCGTGGTCTTTCGGCATTGCCAAGTTCTTCACCGACGCCATGTGGGGCTTCTACATCTTCTGGATACCCAAGTTCCTCCACGACCGGCACGGACTCGATCTCCAGCACATCGGGCTTCCACTGATCACCGTATACGTCATGGCCGACGTCGGCAGCATTTGTGGTGGATGGCTCTCCTCGTCCATGATCAAACGCGGCTTCTCCGTCAATCTCTCCCGCAAGACCGCCATCCTCATCAGCGCCATTGGCGTCGTCCCGATCGTGTTCGCGCCCAACGTCGCAAGTGTCTGGTCGGCGGTGCTGATCCTCGGCCTGGCCACCGCCTCGCACCAGGCGTTCAGTTCCAACATCTACACGACCGTCAGCGACATGTTCCCAAAACGCGCCGTCGCTTCCGTCGCCGGCCTCGGCGGAACCTGCGGCTACATCGGAGCCACCATATTCCAGAAGGTCATCGGCCTGTCCGTCGACAAGTACCACAACTACATCCTGCCCTTCGTCTGTGCCGGCCTGGCCTACATCGTGGCCTTCGCCGTTATTCAGCTTCTCGCTCCGCGACTGGAGCCGGCAATTGTGGACCAGAACTGATTCGACGTCATCTGCGGATGAAGAGCGATCGCTCCCGTACGGACGCGACGGTCATCGCCGTCGAGTGTGATGGTCTACGGCGCCGGTTTCCCACGATCCAGGCCCTGACTCTCCTGCACCGATGGCACGGTCGGCGCGTCTGCCGTCACCGGCCGGACGTCGTTGACGATGCAGAAGGCGGCCGCATCCAGCTCCCATACCTTGCGGAGCAGTTGCCTGGTCTGGCGGCGGGGCACTTCGATGTAGAGGACGGAAACCTCGCCATCCCGCCCCTGGCCGCGAAGCTCGGTCAGGCGGAAACCAGCCTGGCGCAACGCCGTGGCCAGATTCGCCCCGGCACGCGTGAACAGGGACACCAGTTGCGCTCCGAAGGCCAGTCGCTGTTCGATGACGATCCCGAGATACGTCCCCGCGCCAAAGCCCAGCGCATATGCCACGACATACACGCGATGGTCGAGGTTCAGCAGCACCTTGGCCACCGCGCAGATGTAGACCAATGCCTCGAAGAAACCGAGAATCGCGGCGAAATACCGCCGGCCCTGGACGATGGCGGCCGTGCGGACGGTGTCCAGCGTCATGTCGGTGACGCGGGCGAGGAAAATCAGCACGCAGGTGAACAAGACGGTCATGCTCATGGGGTCTGCCAGTCTTCGAGTTTCATATCTCCAGTATCAGCCGCGCCGGGTCTTCGAGCAGTTGCTTGAGGCGCACGAGGAAGGTGATGGCTTCCTTGCCGTCGACAATGCGGTGGTCGTAGCTGAGGGCAAGATACATCATCGAGCGGATTTCGATCTTGTCGCTGACGACCATCGGCCGCTTCTGAATGGTGTGCATGCCGAGGATGCCCGACTGCGGCGGGTTGAGAATCGGGGTGCTCAGCAGCGAACCGAAGACGCCGCCGTTGGTGATGGAGAAGGTGCCGCCGGAGAGTTCTTCGAGCGAGAGCTTGCCGTCGCGGGTCGCCTGGGCGAGGCGCTTGATCTCCGACTCGATGCGGGCGAAGGACATGTCCTGCACGTTACGCAGCACGGGCACGGCCAGGCCGCGATCGGTGCTGACGGCGATGCCGAGGTTGATCGAGTCGTGGTAGACGATGTCGTCGCCGTCGACGAAGGCGTTGAGCTTGGGAACCTCCCTCAGTCCCTGCACGACCGCGCGGGCGAAGAAGCTCATGAAGCCCAGGCCCACGCCGTGGATCTTCTCGAACTGTTCCTTGAGGCGGTTGCGGAGACTGATGACCTCGGTCAGGTCGACCTCGTTGAATGTCGTGAGAATCGCCGCCGTGTGCTGGGCCTGCACGAGCCGCTCGGCGATCTTCTTGCGGATCTTGGACATGGGCTCGCGACGGATGCCGTCGGAGCCGGATGGCGCGGCGGGGGCGGGAGACGGAACGACTTCCGGCGCCGCTGCCGCAGCAGGGACAATCGCCGCCGGGGCGGGCGAATTCCTTGCCGCGGCTTTTTCGGCGTCTCCCTTGGTGATCCGCCCGCCGGGACCGGTGGGGGGGATGGCGGCCGGATCGAGCTTGTTCTCCGCGACAATGCGGCGGACTGCGGGGCTGAAATCGGAGAGGCTGGCGGAGGGGGATTCGAGATTTGAAATTTCAGATTTCAAACTTGAGATTCTGGATTGGGAGCTCCCCGGGGGAACCACCGCGGCGGCGACGACCTTCGCGGCCACGGGCGCTGCGGCGCCGCCGCCGGCCTCGATCACGGCCACGCTTTCGCCGACGGCGACGGTGTCGCCTTCCTGCTTGAGGCGGCGGAGCGTGCCGGCCGACTTGGCCGGGATATCGACGTTGGCCTTGTCGGTCTCGAGTTCGCACACCGGTTCGTCGAGTGCGACATGATCGCCATTGTTCTTGTGCCATTTCGCGAGAATGGCCTGCGTGACCGACTCGCCGAGCGCCGGTACTTCAACCTGGGTAGCCATAAAGTTGTCCATTTCTGTCCGTGTCCCACATTCTAGCCACCCGGAGCGGTGTTGCCGAGTCCGATAACCGGGTTGTCGGCGGAGAAACCACGAGGCGGCTGCGATTGGCCGATCTTTCAGGTACACTGGAAGCGCGCCTATGGCCGAATCCACACCGATTCCGAGCGCTGGTCTGCCGCCCGTCATCCGGGCGCTGCGGCCATACCAATGGGCCAAGAACCTGCTGCTGTTCGTGCCGCTGGTCATGGCCCACGAGGTGCGGAATGCACACAAGCTGGGAGCGGTGGCGCTGGGGTGCGTCGCGTTCTGCCTGGTGGCCTCGGCCGGGTACATCATCAACGACCTCCGCGACAGCGACAACGACCGCCAGCATCCGACCAAGCGAAATCGGCCATTCGCGGCCGGGCAGCTGTCGGCGATGACGGGGATAGTAATGGTGGCACTGATGCTGGCCGGAGGATTTGTGATGGGCTGGCTGCTGGTGGGCCGGCCGTTCGGTTATGCGCTGGGGGCGTATCTGATCATCACGCTGGCCTACTCGCTGGATCTCAAGCGGCGGCTGCTGGTGGATGTGATTACCCTGGCCTGGCTGTACACGCTGCGGCTGATCGCCGGCGGGCTGGCGGCGCCGGTGGAGGTCAGCCCGTGGCTGCTGGCGCTGTCGATGTTCCTGTTCCTGAGCCTGGCGTTCGCCAAGCGGTATTCGGAACTGCTCCAGCAGGACGGCGGCGGGGAACAACTCAAGGGGCGGAACTACACGCCTTCGGACCTGGGGATCATCGAGAGCGTCGGCCCGGCCAGCGGGTACATGGCCGTGCTCGTGCTGACGCTGTACATCAACGGCGGGACAAAACACGACTTGTACCGGCATCCGCAGTTCTTGTGGATGATCTGCCCGGTGTTCCTCTACTGGATCACGCGGGTGTGGTTCCTGGCGCGGCGGAAGGTGCTGCTGGAAGACCCGCTGCTGTTTGCGTTGCGGGACAGCCGGAGCTGGATCGCCATGGGGATCACGCTGGTGCTGGCGTGGCTGGCGAGTTGAGCGGGGTTTCCGCACAGTTGCACTTTCGCGGCGGCAGCGGCGATAATGCCGGTGGAGCGACGTGTCCCGGCTCGGCGAAGAACGAGGTGCGGCCATGGAATTGCGAACGATGCTGCGCTGGTGCGGAGTGGTGGCACTGGCCCTGACGTGCGCCGGTGCGACGAAACCGGAGCGGGACCCGGCGTGGTATGTCAAGAAAGAGAACTGGATACAGACGATGGTTGCCTCGCGGGAGGCGCTGCGGCTTAAGGAAGCAGACGCGGGCGTTAAGCCTCTGCTGGAGATGAGCGACGTCATTCGCGGGGGACATCTGGCCCAATATCTGTCCAAAGACATTTCCGGGCGGAGCGAGTTATACCTCTATGTCGTCGGCGCTCCGGACACGGTCTGCGGGGCGGCGACGTGGGCATATCCGGTATTGGTCCGCAAGGACGGGTCGAGGGTTCGGCTGGGCGCGGTCAAAGGACTCAAAGCAATCGAAGGCCAGATGAGTATTGACGTGAATCTGATGAGCGGCGTGAGCGGGCCGCTGAAGATCGCGGGCGATGTCTACGACCATGGCGTTCACGTGTTACCGAACCAGG
>JBEKVL010000459.1:0-5740 GCA_049514055.1 Tepidisphaeraceae bacterium
GAACAGGGGGAACTCGTGGTGCTGGCCGGGCCGTCGGGGTGTGGGAAGAGCACGACGCTGCGGATGATTGCCGGGCTCGAGCGGGCCAATTCGGGGGAGATCCGGCTGCGCGGAATCGCGATTGACAACGTGAAACCGAATCGGCGGAACGTGGCCATGGTCTTCCAGAACCATGCGCTCTACTCGCATCTCAGCGTGCGGGGGAACCTGGAATTCGGGCTGCGAGTCTGCGGGACGGCGGCGGTGGAAATCCAGCAGAGAGTCAAAGAAGCGGCCGGAATGCTGGGGCTGGCGGAATTGCTGGACCGCATGCCGGGTCAGTTGTCCGGTGGGCAGAGGCAGCGGGTGGCGCTGGGCCGGGCGATCGTGCGCCGGCCGGATGTGCTCCTGCTGGATGAACCGCTGGCCAGCCTGGACGGACCGCTGCGCGTTGCCTTGCGCGGAGAACTCAAGCGTGTGCAGAGAAAGTTGGGTGCGCCGACACTGCATGTGACCCACGATCAGGAAGAAGCGATGAGTCTGGCCGACCGGCTGGTTATTATGAAAGATGGCCGGGTACAGCAGGTGGGGCGGCCGGGGGATGTGTACGCCCGGCCGGCGAATCGGTTCGTGGCGGGGTTTGTCGGGGCGAGGGGAATGAATTTTCTGGACGGGATTGTTGAAGAAAGAGAGGAGAAAGTGGTGTGGAGGGAAGCGGCGGGCGGAAGAGCCGGGCCGGAGATGACAGACAGGAATGTCTGCCCCACCGCAATCGAGACAGACAGGAATGTCTGCCCTGCCGAAACGGAGACAGACAGGAATGTCTGTCCTACTGGGGAAGATCGGCGGTTTGGCGCATTGACCTTGACGCCAAATGGGTTTACCCTATGTGTTCCGCCGCACTCTGGATTGCCCTGGCAATCCTGGGTGGGCCGGCACGTGGTGCTGGGAATTCGTCCTGAGCATTTGCGAATGAGGCCTGCGGCGGCGGAAGGATTCGCCGGGTTGTCTGTGCGCGTCGGGTCGATCGAAACGCTGGGCAGCCTGGTGGACGTAGTTGCGGTCACGGCTCTTTGTCACCGTCTGATCGCGAGGCTGGATGCCCGCGAGGAGCTTGCGACCGGTTCCGATGTCGTGCTGTATGCCGACATGCGGGACGTCTGCTTTTTCGAACCCGGAGAGACCGGGATGAACCTGAGCCTTACCAACGAGTCGTCCCATGCCCTTGCATAAGCAACAGCATGGACACGTCGAGATTGGCAGGCGCCAATCCGGGAGAAGTCCCGGATAGGGCATGGGTTTATTTCCATTGGGATTCGATGAAGCGGGCCGCCGGTTTCGGTGGCCCGGTTTGTTTGGTGCCTGGAGTCTGAATCATGGCCGGCGGTGCTCGGCCGGCGGAAACCTGGATATGCGGGCGGCAGCCCGCGACAATTGAATAGAGGATCCTGCACATGGCCAACAACACGGAACTGCTTCGCATAGTGGACGGAATCGCGCGCGACAAGAACATCGAGCGCGAGGCCATCTACACCGACATCGAGCAAGCCATCGCTTCCGGTTTCCGCAAGCATTTCGATACCGAGGACGTCAGTGAATTCCAGGTTCGCCTGGACCGTCAGAACGGCGAGATCACGGCGACGCGCGCCGGCGTGCCGCTGGACCTGAAAATCGTTGGCCGGATCGGCGCTCAGACGGTGAAGCAGGTGCTCATCCAGCTCGTCCGCCAGGAGGAACGCGGGAGCATTTTCGAGGAGTTCAAAGACCGCGTGGCCACGATCTGCACGGGGAGCGTGGCTCGTTTTGAAGGCGGCGCCATGATCGTAAACCTCGGCCGCGCCGAGGGCATCATGCCCAAGAGCGAGCAGATTCCCGGCGAGACCCACCAGGTGGGCGAACGCGTGCAGGCCCTCATCATCGAGGTGCGCGACACCCCCAGCGCCGTGAAAATCATCATCAGCCGCAGCCATCCGGACCTGATCCGGCGGCTGTTCGAGCGCGAAGTGCCCGAAGTCGGCGAGCGGACCATCGAGCTCAAGGCCTTGGCCCGCGAGGCCGGCCACCGGACCAAGATCGCCGTATCGTCCATCGACAGCAAGGTCGATGCGGTCGGCGCGTGCGTGGGTGTCCGCGGCAGCCGCATCAAGAACATCGTCGAGGAACTGGGCGGCGAGAAGATCGACATTGTCCGCTGGAACGAATCATCGCAGATCCTGATCGGCAACGCCCTCAAGCCGGCCGAGGTCGCGGAAGTCTCGCTGTGCTTCGAGCTTGGCCGGGCGACCGTGGTCGTGAACGACGACCAGCTCAGCCTGGCGATCGGCAAGCGCGGGCAGAACGTGCGGCTGGCGGCGCGGCTCACGGGCTGGGACGTCGACATCCTGACGCCGCCCGAGTTCCAGGCGGGTGTGGAACGGTTGCAGGCGACGCTGAGGCAGATCGAAGGCGTGACTCAGGAGCATGTGGATAAAGTGATCGCACTTGGCCTGATCGACGTCCGCGACCTGGACGAGGTGGGCGTGGAGCCCCTGGTCGAGGAAGTGGGCATGGTCCAGGAACTGGCCGAGCGCGTCATGGCCAGATGCTCCGCCGAAGCCAAGATCGTGGCGGTCGAGCAGGAGAAGAAGAAACTGGCGGAGGCGTCGGCCAAGGCCGTGGCCACCGAACAGCCGCGGGACGAAGGCGTGCTGGCGGCGTTGGGCCTGATTTCGCGGCCGGCAAAGAAGGCCGAGCCGGCGGGCCAGGCCGAGGCGGAAAGCGAACCCGGGAAGTTGCCCGGGGCGCTGGAGACCTCCGAGGAGGGCGGTTCCCCGGAGACGGTGGTTCACCAGTTGATCCAGCCGTCGGAAGCCGGGGAGCTGTCGCCGGAAGAACGGGCCGTGCATGGGCTCGTGGCGCCCGGTTCGGATTACACCGCGTACGAAGAGACGGCAACGCAGGCCCTGGCAGAGGGTCGGGTCCGGCCTCCGCAATCGCATACGGAAGAGCCGAAATGAGCCCGCCCGTGGCGATCCGCCCGAGGCATCGGGCGGAGCGAGTGATTGAGTTTTTGTCGCGGCAGCGATTATTTCACGGAGACCGGATTGGCTACGACGACCAAAGGCATTCGAGTCAGCCAGCTCGCCAAGGAGCTGAACGTTCAGAGTAGTTCGATCCTGAAACGGCTCAAGGACGAGGGGATTCCCCACCCACCCGTCAATGCCCAGAGCACGGTAAGCCTGGGTCTGGCAGCCACGGTGCGCGAATGGTACGCCGGCGGCGGGGAGGCGGCGGTCGCGGTCGAGCAGGCGCCCGAGCCGGTCGTGGAGGAGCATCCGCACAAACATCCGGCCCGGAAGAAGAAAGCCGAGCCGGGCGAGGTGGAGGTTCATCACGAGGAGCTGGTCGAGCCATTGGAGGCCGGCGAGGCGGAGAAGGAAAAGAAGAAGGAGAAGCATAAGGCTCACGCGCATCCGCATGCGCACGAGACCCATGCGGAAGGCGAGCTGCCGGCGGTTGCGGAAGTACCTGCGGAAACGCCCGTGGCTGTGCCGGAGGTTCCGGCCGAGCCGCCGGTGGTCCAGGCCCCGGAAACCGTCGAGCCTGCGCCCGTTGCGGTGCCGGCCGAGCCGTCTGCGCCGACGCCGCTGCCCGCCGTAACGCCCGCGGAGGTGGCGCCGCCAGCCGTGGTGACCGCTCCCGTGCCCGTCGCACCAGGCCCTGCGCCGCATGCGGGCCATGCTCACAAGGCCGTGACCCGGGTCGATCCGCGAACCGGAATTCGTCCGGCGGTCACGCTGGAAAGCCGCGCGGCACAGCAGCCGCCGGCGACCAGGAAGGCGGTCACGCCTCCGCCGCGCCATGTGCCCGCGCCGGCCAAGATCATGGGGCCGCGCGTGGTGCGCGAAGAGAAGCCGGACATCGTCTCGGCCCCGCGGCGGCGCACGCCGGCCGCCGGAACCCAGGCGCCGCCGACTTTCGTGCAGGCCCGCGCTCAGGGCGGCCGCGGCGTGAAGACGCGCGAGGACGAGGAGGACGAGAAGAAGGCCGCCAAGAGCCGCACGCTGTCGTCGCGCCGCCGCGGGCTCGATGGCCGTCGCGGCGAGGCTGAGGCCAAGCTCAAGGAGTTCAGCGAGGCTGACCTGGAAGAGCGCCGCATTCGTCTGGGCGACGCGGGCAAGTACGCCCAGGGTCTGGACCGGCATCTCAAAAAGAGCGCCGAGCGTGGAACACACGGCCCGGCAAAGTCAATCGTCGAGCGGGGCGAGGCGGTGCGGATCGAAGAGCCGATTACCGTGCGCACGCTGGCCGAGGCACTGGGCGTCAAGACCAACGAAGTCCAGACCAAACTCATCAAGCAGGGCATCAATGCGGTGGTGAACCAAACGCTGGACGCCACCATCGCCGAAATGATCGCCATGGAATACAACATCGAGTTGCAGATCGCGTCGCTGATGACGCTGGAAGAACAGCTCGAACACGACGAGGCCACGCGCGAGAGCGAACCCGAGAACGTGCTGCCCCGGCCTCCGGTGGTGGCGATTCTCGGCCACGTCGACCACGGCAAAACCAGCCTGCTGGACAAGATCCGCCAGGCCAACGTCGCCGCGGGCGAAGCGGGCGGCATCACCCAGCACATCGCCGCGTGGATGGTCACGCTCGGCGAAGGCGAGAAACAGAAACGCGTCACCTTCATCGACACCCCCGGCCACCAGGCGTTCACTTCCATGCGCGCCCGCGGGGCGAACATGACCGACGTGGTGGTGCTCGTGGTGTCGGCCGCCGAAGGCGTGCAGCCGCAGACCATCGAGTCCATCAACCACGCCCGGGCGGCTGGAGTGCCGATCGTCGTGGCCATGAACAAGATCGACCGCGTCGACGCCAATCCCGACATGGTCTTGGGCCAACTCGCGGCCCAGAAACTGAACCCGGTGGAGTGGGGCGGGGACACGGAAGTCGTCCGCACGTCGGCCACCACGGGCCAAGGTATCGAGGAACTCATCGAAATCCTCGACTACCAGACCCAGTTGCGCGACCTCAAGGCGGATCCGACGAAGCCCGCGTCCGGATCGGTCATCGAAGCCAGAATGGACGAGGGCCTTGGGCCCATCGCCACCGTGCTGGTGCAATCCGGCACGCTCCGCGTCGGCGACGTGATGCTTGCCGGCAGCGGTTACGGCCGCGTCCGCAACATTCTCAACGATAGTGGCGGCGTGGTGACGGAGGCCACCGCTTCCATGCCGGTGATCGTGTCCGGCATGAGTTCGCTGCCCGCCGCCGGCGATCGCTTCTATATCGTGGACGACATCGACCACGCCCGCTCGGTGGCCGAGGAACGGCAGGCGAAGGTGCGCCAGGCGCAACTTGCCGGCCAGAACCGGGCCACGGTCGCCAATTTCCTCAACGCCGTCACTACGGAGACGCAGAGCAAGACCATCAACCTCATCATCAAGACGGACGTGCAGGGCTCGGCCGAGACTCTGGTGAACTCGGTCACGAACATGAACACGGACGAGGTCAAGGTGCGGGTGATTCACTCGGGAGTCGGCACGATCAACGAGAGCGACGTCGAGCTGGCGCTGGCGACCAAGGCCAAGCCGGCCGACAACCGCGTGGCCATCATCGGGTTCCAGGTGGTGCCGGACGATTCGGCCCGCGCCCTGGCCGAACATCACCACATCGACATCAAGACGTACCGGGTCATTTACGAGATTTTCGACGATCTCAAGAAGTCCCTGTCCGGCATGTTGACGCCCGAGGTCCGCGAGAAACTCCACGGCCA
>JBEKVL010000460.1:0-5715 GCA_049514055.1 Tepidisphaeraceae bacterium
GAAGCCGACCAGGACGTTCTCGAGCACGGACAGGCCGGAGAAGAGGCGGATGTTCTGGAACGTGCGGGCGATGCCCAGGCGGTTGATGCGGAATGGAGGCAGACCCGCGATGGACCGGCCGTCGAAAGTCACGGAGCCCGCGGTGGGCTCGTAGACGCCGGTGACAATGTTAAACGCGGTTGTCTTGCCCGCGCCGTTGGGGCCGATGAGGCCGAAGAGCTGGCCCTGGTCGAGGGTGAAGTTGAAGTCGGCCAGGGCCTTGAGGCCGCCGAACTGGAGGGAGAGGTTGGAGATTTCCAGGAGAGGCACAGGTTATGTCTTCTTGATGATAACGCGGCGGCGCGGGAACCAGATTTCGCGGTTGCCCAGGAGGCCGGCGGGACGGAGCAGCATCATGAGGATCAGGCCCAGCGAATAGACGATCATTCGCCAGTCCTTGAACGGGCGGAGTTGTTCGGGGAGCCAGGTGAGGATGATGGCCGCCCCGATGGCGCCGGTGATGCTGCCCGAGCCGCCCAGGACCACCATGACGACGATCTCGATGGACTTCATGAAACGGAAGGACTCCGGGGCGAGGTTGCCGTCGTAGCAGGCCTGAAGCCCGCCGGCCACGCCCGCGAAGAACGCCCCGACGGCAAAAGCGGCCGCCTTGTGGTAGGTCGTGTCGATGCCCATGGCGCCGGCGGCGATCTCATCTTCGCGGACGGCGCGAAAGGCCAGGCCCTTGGTGGAGTAGGCGAGGCGCCAGACCGAGACGACGCAAACAACCACGGCGGCATAGGTCCAGAAGAAGTTCGTGGGTTGGGGGATGTTGTGCAGGCCGCTGGCGCCGCCGATGTCGAAAGAGCCGACTTTCTCGGTGGCGTTGATGATGGTGTAAATGATTTCGCCGAAGCCGAGGGTGGCGATGGCGAGATAGTCGCCGCGCAGTCGCAGTGCCGGCAGGCCGACGACCAGCCCGACGATGGCCGCGAACAGGCCGGCCGAGACCAGCATGATGAGAAAGACCGGGCTCTCGTTCCAGCCTTCGGGCCGGTAGTGGGCCATGGCCGAACCGGCCGTGTATGCGCCGACGGCCATGAATCCGGCGTGGCCGAGGGAGAACTGTCCGGTGATGCCGTTGATGAGGTTAAGGCTGGAGGCGAGGATGATGTTGATCCCCACCATGATCAGGATGCGGAGATAGTAGGGGTCCATGTAGCGCTGGAGGAGTCGGTCGGTGGGCCAGAGGGCAAGGATGAGCAGCGTAAGCGCGCCGTTGATCGCCCACGCCGGCAGCCGGGGGCGGATCACATGGGTCGAAATGGGCGGGGTGTGGGACATTTGGGTCAGGCGAGGCTCCGGGCGGGATGATCGGAATGACGAACCACGTCATGCTGAGCGCACTCGCGAAGCATCTGGCTTTGGACTTCGCGGCCAGATCCTTCACGGGTACGCTCAGGATGACGGTTTGTGGCCCCGATGGAGTTCCCGGGGAAATGGTCAAGCGTGTGTTGGGAAGTTACTTGTCGCATGGTCATTACACTTTCTCCGGTGTCGCTCGGCCGAGCAGGCCGCTGGGCTTGAAGAGCAGGATCAGAATCAGCACGACGAAAGCAACGCCGTCGGCGTATTCGGTGTAGCCGGGCGGCAGGTAAAACTTGGCGAAGGTTTCGACCAGGCCGAGAATCAGCGCGCCGACGAGCGCGCCGGGGATGCTGCCGATGCCGCCCAGGACGGCCGCGATAAATGCTTTCAGGCCGGGCATGACGCCCATGAGCGGACGCACGTCGTAACGGATGGCGTCCATGACGCCGGCGACGGCGGCCAGCGCCGAGCCGAGCATGAAGGTGAAGGAAATGGTGCGGTTGGTGTTGATGCCCATGAGGGCCGCTGTGTCAACGCGGTGCGAGACGGCGCGCAAGGCGAGGCCGGTGCGGGTGCGGAGCACCACCCACGACAGCACGCCCATCAGCGTGAACGACAGGCCGAGGCTGAGCAGGTCGAGGTTGCTGAGGGTGACCGGCGAGGGCGAGGCGCCGATCTGGAAACTGAGGACGGTCTGGCGTTCGATCAGCGGTGGCATGGTGCGGGGCGTGGCGCCGAAAACCGGGATGTCGAAGACGCGGTCGAGTTGGGCGATGTTCTGAAGCAGGAGGGACACGCCGATGGCCGTGATCAGCACGACCAGACGCGGGCGGCTGCGCAGGGGACGGTAGGCGAAGAACTCAATAATGAACCCCAGCAGCGAGCAGGCGACCATCGCGCCGACGAAGACAATGCACAGTCGCACCGACGGCGAACTGGACGACTGCACCAGCCTGCTGCCGGCCAGGTGCCAGGCGACCACCGCCCCGACCATGTAGACCTCGCCATGGGCGAAGTTGATCAGGCGCAGGACCCCATAGACCATCGTGTAACCCAGCGCAATCAGCGCGTAGGTTGCTCCGATGACCAGGCCGATGATGAGTTGCTGGACGATCTCCTGCATGTCCGGCCGGATTGTACTCCATTACTGCGGTAGACGTATCGCGGCGTTGTGGTGCGGGCTTCCAGCCTGCACCACCACTTCAGCCACCCCACGCCACATTACTGCGGCGCGATGGCGTCGGCGCGGCTGGCTTTTCCGCCATGAATCCGCACCACCACGATTGGCTTGCGGGCGTTGCGGTTGGCGTCCATGGTGATCGTGCCGCTGGCGCCGGGGTAGTCTTTGGTGGTGGCCAGCGCGTCGCGGATGGCCTGGGGCTTGGCATTGCCGGCGCGCTTGATGGCGTTGGCCAGCACGCCCATGCCGTCGTAGCCGAGGATGGCCATGGCGTCGGGGGTTTCGCCCCAGCGGGCCTGGAAGCGTCTAATGAAGTCCTGCACCTCGGGCCGCGGGTCGTCGGCGGAGTAATGGTCGGTGTAGAAGCAGTTGTCGGCGATCGGGCCGAGTTGCAGGGTCTGCGGGCTGTCCCAGCCGTCGCCGCCGAAGAAGGGGACGTTGAGCTGGAGTTCGCGGGCCTGGCGCAGGATCTTGCCGACGTCGGTGTAGTAGCCGGGGACGAAAACGGCATCCGGATCGGCCGACTTGATCTTGCTGAGCTGGGCCTTGAAGTCGTTGTCGCTCTCGCGATAGGTTTCCTCGGCGACGATCTGGCCGCCGTTCTTCGGGTACGTTTCCTTGAATGCCTTACTCAGGCCCTTGGAATAGTCGTTGGCGACGTCGGTGAACACGGCCGCCTTTTTCCAGGGCTTCTTGCCGATGTCGGGAAGTTCCTTGAGGGCGAACTGGGCGTTGACCATTCCCTGGAAGTCGTCGGTGAAGCAGATACGGAAGACATAGTCGCCGATGGCCGTCACCGTGGGGTTGGTGCTGGCGGGGGAAATCATCGGGATCTTCGCCTTCTGGCAGACACCACCGCCGGCAAGCGAACGCTTGCTGGCGACTTCGCCAAGCACGGCGACGACGTGGTCGCGGCTGATGAGTTTCTGGACGGCGGTGACGGCCTCGTTGGAGTCGGAGCGGTTGTCCTCGGTGATCAGCCTGATTCTCTTCCCGCCGAGCAGGCCTTCCTTGTTGATCTCCTCCATTGCCAGGACGGCCCCTTTGTGTGAGCTTTGTCCGAACGTGGCGGTGGTGCCGCTCATGGAGGCGTATTCACCCACGACGATCTCATTGGCGTTGGACTGTCTGTTGGAGTCGTCCTTGCAGCCGGAGCTGGTCAGGAGAGATGCGGCCGCGAGCAAGGCAATGGCGAGTGTTCTCATGGAAGTTTCTCCTGAATAAATGTTAGCCGGGCGCTAATTCGGAATCTATCCGTGCGGATAGGGGTATGCAAGCATTTCCCAAACACCGAACTCTTCCGCTACAATGCCCCGCGAATCAAGGAGCGAGCGATGAATGGACAAGTGCGCGTGTTGCTGGCCGCCTGCCTGTTGGCGTCGATGAGTGGCGGCTGCATGAAATGGTTCAAGGACTGGGACGGCGACCTGCGGGCCTGCGAGGCCGATCGGAGGCGCATGGCCTCCGAACTGGCCGAGGCCCGCACCACCCGGGACCAGTACCGTCAGGAACTCGATCGCGCCAAAGGCTCCGCATTCGACATCCAGTCCGAGGCTCGCAAGGCGCAGGAGCAGATCAACCAGGCCAACGCCAGCGCCGCCGCCGCGCAGAAGGATGCCAGGGACGCCAAGACCGCCGCGCAGAACGATGTCGAGCAGGCAAGGGCCGAGCAGACAAAGATCGCGGGCAGTCTGAGTGCGGCCGAAGCCCGCAACGCGGCCATGCAGAAGCAGATCGCCGACCTCAATACCCAACTCACCAAACTCGAGGCCGACCTGAAGGCGGCCAACGCCGCCCGGGCCACCGCCGAGCAGCGGGCCATCACTGCCGAGCAACAGTCTGCCGAGGCCGGCAAGGCGAAAGCTGATGCGGCCATGCTCCAGAGGCAGGTTGACGGATTGACCAGGGATAAGCAGCAGCTTGTGATCCAGGTGGAGTCATTGAAGAAACAGCTTGATGAGATCAAGGCCGGCGGCAACAAGTAACCCTCAGCGTGGACGTCTTCCTATGCCCGATCCCCGCATACAGCGGCTCAAGGACAATATCGCCTCCGTGTTTTACGGCCCCACCAAGGCCGTCGATCAGCTTCTGATCGGGCTGATTGGCCGGGGCCATGTGCTGGTCGAGGACGTTCCCGGCGTGGGCAAGACGGTGCTGGCCCGTTCGCTGGCCCGCTCCATCGACTGCAAGTTCTCGCGCATCCAGCTCACGCCGGACCTGTTGCCTTCGGATGTGCTGGGGGTGAGCATCTACAATAACGTGACACAGACATTCGACTTCAAGCCTGGCCCGATTTTCGCCAACATCGTGCTGGCTGACGAAATCAACCGCACCACACCCCGCACGCAGTCGGCCCTGCTCGAGGCCATGAGCGAAGAACAGGTGTCGTTCGAGAATCAGACCTTCGCACTCAAGCGGCCGTTCATGGTCATCGCTACGCAGAACCCCTTCGAGTTCGAGGGCACCTATTACCTGCCGGAGAACCAACTCGACCGGTTCCTGATCCGTGTTGCTGTCGGTTATCCCGACCGGGCGGCCGAGGCGAAGATTCTCACGGTGCAACCATCTCGCACTCGCCTCGACGAACTCAAGTCCGTCATGACCGGCGACGACGTTGTCGCGCTTCAGGACAAGGTCCCGGGCGTGAAACTCGACTCGGCCATCGTCAACTACATTCTCGACATCGTCGAGGCCAGCCGGAACGACGAGGAGATTCACCTGGGCGTCTCGCCGCGCGGAGCCCTGGCCCTGACGGCGGCCGTACAGGCGAACGCGATTCTCAACGGCCGCGATTACGCCCTCCCGGACGACGTTAAGACATTGGTGATTCCCGTATGTGCCCACCGCGTGATCAGCAAGGCATACCTCCAGAGCGGCGATGCCCGCGTAACGGCGAGGATCTTGCAGAGGATTGTGGATGGGATTCCTGTACCCAACTGAGGGTTGGGATAATGACGAAGACCGAATTACCGAATGACGAGAGAAGCCAGAATGCCCGAATGACGAGCGTGACCGTGTTTCCGGGAAACGCCACTGGTTGCCTGGATCTGGTGGCACGGGCTTCCCGCCTCAAGTTTACCCACATCTTTGGTACACTATGTTGCGGTGTAACGGGCCGGAGGCCCGTGGTTTATGAAAAAGGAGCTGGCATGGAAGCCCCACTGGATGCGTCGTTGGCTGTGGAAGGA
>JBEKVL010000461.1:0-5708 GCA_049514055.1 Tepidisphaeraceae bacterium
CGCGATCGGAGTGACCGCGGTCATGGCCAACCCCAATACCGGCCGGCCCGGCTGGTACGGCCTGTTCATGGCCATGCCCGTATACGCCATCGCCCTCTTCATCCTCATCCCCATCGCCCGGAACCGGACGCAAGGGCAATTGCAGGCGATGGCCCTGGCAATCCTCGGCTACATCTACATTGGCTGGATGTTCCTCCACCTGGCCTTTCTCGCCGGCAGCCCCACGGGCCTGGGCTATCTGCTCTACCTCCTGTTCGCCGTGGAGATGAACGACGTTGCGGCCTTCACGTTTGGCCGGGCGCTGGGCAAGTCGGGCAAGCATCCACTTCGCGGCGCCATCAGCCCCCGGAAGACCTGGGAGGGTGCTTTCGGCGCCCTGGCAGTGTCAATGGCACTACCTTGGGTCATGCGATTTTCCTTCCCGCATTTCGGGCCGGTCCAACTGCTATTGACCGGCCTGATCGTCGGCATCGGCGGCCAGCTTGGCGATCTCTCCATCAGCGTCATCAAGCGTGACGTCGGCGTCAAGGACATGGGGACGACCATCCCCGGCCATGGAGGCGTGCTGGATCGCATCGACAGCCTGATTTACACTGCCCCCCTGTTCATGCACATGGTCGACTTCTACTACAAGCATTGGTGAACATGTCCGAGCCGCAGTGGCATTACGAGACGGCCGCCGACATCGACCAGACATTGGCCGAGCGGCTGCGCCACTTCCCCCGTGAGCCGGACATGTTCGTGTACGGCCTCCGCTCCATCGCCGCGATGTCGCTGCGGGCGTGGCTGAGGCTCTATCACCGCCTGCAGATCGTCGGGCGGGAGAACCTCCCGGGCGACGGCTCATTTGTGATGGTCTCCAATCACTCCAGCCACCTCGACGCCCTGGCCCTGCTGGCGGCGTTGCCCGCCAGGAAGGTCCACCGCGCGTTTCCGGCCGTGGCGGAGGACTATTTCTTCGTGAGCCTGCCACGAGCGGTTCTTTCCTCAGTCTTCATCAACGCGCTGCCCTTTGGCCGAAAAGTCCGCGTCCGGCAGAGCCTCGACCTGTGTCGCCGTCTGCTGGCCAATCCCGGCAACATCCTCATCCTCTTTCCCGAAGGCACGCGATCGACGACGGGACAAATGGCCGAATTTCGCCCCGGCATCGGCGCTCTCGCCGCAGGATTGGATGTTCCCGTTGTCCCATGCGCCGTCCAGGGTGCGTTTGCGGCTTGGCCAAAGGGTTGCTTCCTGCCGCGTCCACGGGCGGTGCGCCTGGTCATCGGCAAGCCCCGCAACTATGCGGGCCTTGCCCCGCATAAGGAACTGGCGCAACAGATTTCGGCGGAACTGAGAGATGCCGTGCAGGAGCTGCTATGCAGATGACGGAACACACTTTCAAGTCGTCGGATGGTACGGAGTTGTTCTATCGCGCCTGGTTGCCCGAGAAACCGGCTGGCAGGGCACTGCTGCTCTTTCATCGCGGGCACGAACATTCGGGACGCTGGCAGGAAACGGTCGAGGGGCTGAAGTTGGAGGGCATCGCCGTCTTCGCCTGGGACCAGCGCGGGCACGGCCGCTCGCCGGGAGAGCGAGGTTCCGCCGAGAATCTCGCGGCCGTCATCAAGGATGCCGACACCTTCGCCCGCCACGTCTGCCAAGCCCACGGCATCGCCATGGAGAACGTGGCGGTGATGGCCCACAGCGTCGGGGCGGTGATCGCCACCGCCTGGGTGCATGACTACGCTCCGCCGATTCGCGCACTCATTCTGGCGGTGGCGGCATTTCGGGTGAGGCTTTACGTGCCGCTGGCGGTGCCGATGCTGCGGCTCAAGCAGAGGTTTCTGGGGCCGGGATTCGTCAAGAGCTATGTGAAGGCGAAGATGCTCACGCACGACCCGCAGCAGGCGGCCGCTTACGACGCGGATCCGCTCATCTTCCGGCAGATCGCCGTCAATATCCTGCTCGATCTGCACGATACGTCGACGCGACTGCTCGATGATGCCGGCGCCATCACCGTGCCGACACTGATGCTCGCGGCCGACAACGACTGGGTCGTGACCGTCTCGGGCCAACAGGAATTCTTCCGACGTCTGGGTTCGACCGTCAAACAGATGGATGTTCTCCCCGGATTCTCCCATGCCATCTTCCAGGAGACGCAACGCGCCCGGGCTGTGGAGCGGGTACGCGGCTTTCTTCTCGACTGTTTCGGCCGGCCACCGCAGCGTGACAATCTGCTGGAGGCGGACAAGGGCGGCTTCACGCGAACCGAATACGACCTGTTACGCGGCCCAGGCAGCGTCGTCTGGCCGATGATCCGCCGCATCATGCAGACCGGCGGCAAGCTCAGCGAAGGCATTCGGCTCGGGTGGCAATCCGGCTTCGATTCCGGCCTCACGCTCGATTATGTCTACGAGAACAAGCCGCGCGGCATCACGCCGCTGGGCCGCTTGATCGACTATTTCTACCTCAACAGCATCGGCTGGCGCGGGATCCGGGTGCGCCGGCAGAACCTGGAGCGAGTGCTGCGGCAACTGATTGAGCTGACGCGCCAGTCAGGCCGGCCCGTGCGACTGCTGGATATCGCCTCGGGTCCCGGCCGCTATGTCCTGGAGACGATGGCGGCGATGGACGGCATTCCGATCAGCGCGGTGCTGCGCGACTATCAGCAGGCGAATCTGGACGCCGCCCGCCAATTGGCCGGGAAACTGGGTGTCCGCGATGTGGTCATCGAACCTGGTGACGCGTTTGATCGCGCATCGCTGGCGGCCATCACGCCCCGCCCGACCATCGCCATCGTCTCCGGGCTCTATGAGCTGTTCCCCGACAACGACTGTGTCGTGCGTTCTTTGTGGGGAATCGCCGATGCCATGGACAATGGCGGCCACCTGATCTACACCTGCCAGCCGTGGCATCCGCAGGTCGAGTTCATCGCGCGCGTCCTGACCAACCGCGAGGGCAAGCCGTGGATCATGCGCCGGCGCACCCAGGCGGAGATGGACCGACTGGTGCGGATAGCCGGCTTCGAGAAGGTCTCGCAGGAAGTCGACCCCTGGGGCATCTTCACGGTCTCGGTCGCCCGGCGGGTTGATCGCCAATGAACTGGAAAGCCGCCGGCAAAACTTCGGCCCTGCTGTGCCTCCTGTTCCTCGTGGTCTACGGCGGCTCCAACTGGCTCACCGGCCGGCGCCACAACATCGGCAGCTTCTACTTCGCCTGGGAGCGGCACATCCCCTTCGTGCCGGTGATGATCCTGCCCTACATGTCCATCGATCTCTTCTTCATCGCGGCGCCGTTCCTGTGCCGCAGCGACCGGGAACGCCGCACGCTCGCCAACCGCATCACGGCCGCCATCCTCATCTCCGCCGCCTGCTGGCTGCTGTTTCCCTTGCGTTTTGCCTTCGAACGCCCGCCCGTGGATGGCTGGCTCGGCGTGATCTTCAACAATTTCCGCATGCTCGACCAGCCGTTCAACCAACTGCCCTCGTTGCATATCACCCTCTGGGCAATCCTGCTGGATTTATACACCAGATACACCCGCGGCATCACAAGGGACCGTGCCCAGAATTCCGAACACAGCGTCTGGACACCAGAATCTCGTGGCATGGGCGTCTCGCCCATGCTGTCGGTACTCCGACACATCTTCCATACCCGGAAAGATGATCACGCGCTCGTACGCCTGGCCCTGCGCCTCTGGTTCACGCTCATCGCCATTTCCACCGTCCTGACCTATCAGCATCATGTGATCGACGTAGCCGGCGGCTTCGCCCTGGCGGCTTGGTGCTTCTATCTATTCCAGGATCAACCCCTCCGCCTGCCGGTCATCTGCAACCGCCGTGTCGGCCTCTACTATGCGACAGCCGCCATCCTCATGACCGCCCTCGCTTTCGCCGCCCTGCCCTGGAGCACCCCGCTGCTCTGGCCCGCCACATCCCTGGCTCTGGCCGCGACAGCCTGCTTCGGCCTCGGCCCCGGAATCTTCCGCAAGCGTAACGGCCGCCTGCCTCTCAGCACCTGGTGCGTTCTCTGGCCCCTGCTCCTCGGCCAGCGCCTCTCCTGGCTCTACTACGCCCGCCACTGCCGCCCATGGGACGCGCTGACACCTCGCCTCTGGATCGGCCGCCAACTCACCGACACCGAGGCTCAGCACGCCATCGCCCAGGGCATCACCGCCGTGCTCGATCTCACCGGCGAGTTCTCCGAAGCCCGCCCCTTTCTCAACACGGGCGCGGCCATTCATCCGTCCACCACATTCGACTCGACCCATTCGGTGGCACGGGCTTCCAGCCCGTGGTGTCGGTACACCGACACATCCCTGCCGTCCGGAACTATGGTCACGCCCGTCGCCATCGCCTACCACCCCTTACCCATCCTGGACCTGACCGCCCCAACGCCGGCCCAGCTCGATGAGGCGATCGATTTCATCCGCCGCGAATCCGCCCGTGGCATCGTCTACGTCCACTGCAAAGTCGGCTATTCCCGCACCGCCGCCGTCGCCGGGGCATATCTCCTGGCCGATAAGATCGCCGCCACGGCCGAAGATGCCGTGAACCTGCTGCGCGTCGCCCGCCCGACCATCGTCGTTCGTCCCGAAGCGAGACAAGCGCTGGACGGCTATCACGCCCGTAGGGATGCCAACTCATCATGCACCGTGCCCGGTACGGTTGCCAGAATGCGGGATCATTGGCACAATGCAGAACCGTGGGCCTGAAACACCTCTTCATGCTCCTTCTCGCCGGCGCGGTCGGCGGCGTCGTGGGTGCTTTTGTCTGCATGTCTCTGCGACACGGCCCACTGCATCCCCTCGATGAGCTATTCTGGCGCAACCAACTCGGCGCCGTAATCGGGGCAAGCGTGACATTGGCGATCGCATGCACCACCCTAGTCGTCTCCTACGCCCGCAATTCGGCGGCCATCCCGGACGGCTTCCACCAATCCATGAGGGGCATTGGTTCGATCCTTATCGGCAAGTCGGACGTTGCCCAGGATGGCTCGTATTGGGCCACCGAGTGGTTGATTGTTTATTACATTCCCCTGTTTCCAATCGCCCGATATCACGTCATCAAACATCCCGGATCGCTTTGGCAGCGTACGGAGTACACGATCCTTGCTAAAGCTCCGCCGAGACTGGCGGAGGTGGCCAGGGTGTACGCAATCTTCCTGGCAGTCCTATCCATCATGGCTGCCGCGTTGATGCTCTACTGGCGTGCGTGAGGCCGGCAGTCGCCTCGGGTGGGTCCGCGATCCACCACTCTGCTTCGAACTTCACCAAACCGCCAACGCCGTCACCCCATTTTCAGTCGAGCGAAAAATTCTCGAAAATTCTTCTCAAATTCACAACCCCCATCCCCACCAATACTTACGCCAAACTCACTCCGCCCGTTCTCCTCAAAAGCGCGCAACACCACGGGTATATATAGAGGAGCGTGTTTCTCTCACCTCCTTCGCGCCGCCCCGCCTCCCGGCGGTCCAGCGCACAACCCAACCGCCGCCGCCCGGCCGCCGGCCACGCTCTTTCTCAACCAAGTATGATCCCAACCCTGGGCTCTTCAACCCGACACTTCGCGACCCATGGGTCCAGACGGGACCAAAAAGGGACTGAACTGGGCGTGGTTCAACTGCGGCAGACTCAAGGTTACACTTCTCGCGGCGACAATGCGGTCGTTTTCGTTTGTAACTGCCGCACAACACAGGAGATACAGCTTCGCGGTCGTGATCTCTGGTCC
>JBEKVL010000462.1:0-5705 GCA_049514055.1 Tepidisphaeraceae bacterium
GCGGCAGGCGCCGCCGGCCCGACCGGCTGGCTGATGATGATGGTCGACGGCGTGCTCGTCGTTCCGCTGAGCACCAGCAGCCGAGTCACCGTGGCCGGGAAATGCCGCGGCGTCGATCCGGCCACCGGAAACACGCTCTGGGAAGCCCCCGCGCATCCCAACGCGACGGCGCCGGGCGTGGTCTCGGGCAAGGCCTGCCTGGTCTCGCAGCAACTCTGCATCGACGCCAAGACCGGCAAGGTGCTTTGGAAGCAGGATGATCGACCCGACTACTACTGCCCAGTGGTCTTCGGCCAGCAGTTGCTGATTTCCTGCGACGTGCATCCACAATCCGACGCGCTGTTGAAGGCCAAGGAGGGCGACAATCGGAAAGTGAAAGCGGCGTTCGGCCGCTTGGCGGGTTTCGCGGTGGACGACAAGGGCGCCAAGGTCAAGTGGACGTTGCCGCCGCAGTACCGGCGGTGGATGCTGCCCGACAGCGGCGGCTTCGGCGACGTCGCCGCGCGCGACGGCCTGATCTACCACACCTGCGCTTACCAGGAGCAGGAAGGCGCGCCAACCGAACAACGGGCGGTGGTTGTCAAGGAAGCGGACGGCACGATCCTCGCCAGTATTCCCGTCAGGGGCGCGGTACCGTACCTGTGGGGCGATCGGCTGATCACGGTGACCGACATCTGGCATCGGCCGCGGGCCGCCAACGCGGAAATCTGGCAGATGTACGACGCCGATCCGGCGAACTTCAAGCCGCTGGGCAAGCCCTGGCACATCAACGGTAATCCGCCGGTACATACCGCCACAAGCGGTTACGAACTCTCGCTCTTGGAGGCTTTCGCCGACGGCTTCTTGTTCTGCCGCGTGGCCGGCGGCATTCGCTGTTACGATCTTCGGAAATAGTCAACAAACAAGAAAGGAAGAGAACCATGAGACACTGGACACTTTACGTTGCGATTGTCGTTGCGGCAGCGGTGTGCATGGGAGGGGATGCCTCCATGGGCCAGGAACTGCCGACCGGCATGAAGACCCGCAAACACGAGAACTGGGGCTACAGCGCCCCAGACTGGACCGTGGACGTCCCGAACTGGACACCGCTTCAACCGGGCGAACACCCGCGTCTGGTCTTCCGCAAATCGGATCTGGCCAGCCTCAAGAAGCGCGCCGAGACGCCCGAAGGCAAGGTGATGATCGAGCGCCTGAAGAAACTCCTGGACGACAAGTTCACGCTCTGGCATCCGGCGGGCAACGGACTGCTGTTTCAGCTCACCGGCGACAAGCAGTATGCCGAGAAGGCCAAGCAGCAGGTGTTGGAGATCCTGGAGAAGAAGAGGAAAGATGAACGCGACGGCCGCTACGGTTTCTCCAACGGCGGCGGCGATATGCGCACCGGTCCGGCCGTCAGCGCGATGGGATTGGCCTATGACCTGAACTACGATGGGTGGGAAGAGGCGTTTCGCCGGAGGGTGGCGGTTGCCATTCAAGACAACCCCGGCACGGCAAAGATCTCTGCCCGCGGCCCGATCATGCCTTCCTGCAATCATTACGGCGCGGCGGTCGGCGGCGTAGGCGTCGGTCTTCTGGCCATTCGCGGCGATGCCGGCGTGGATCCCAAGAAAGTCGAGGAGTGTTTGGGCAAGATCGCCAAACAGGCGCGCGATGAGATCTCCATCGGATACGGCGACCACGGATACTACTTCGAGGGCCACCAGTGCGGGCGCATCAGTTCCAACACCGGGTTGGTCCCTTTCGTGCAGGCGTACCGAGTGGCCGCCGGCAAGGACCTGGTGGCCAAAAAGGACAATGCCCGCTGGCTCTCGGCCAAGTTGATTCATGAGTTCGCGCTGAATCCGGACAAGACCTACATCAGTCCGCAACGGGGGATGTATTGCCGTTCCTTCCCGCGCGGCGGCATGTGGTCGCAACAAAACGATTTCTGCATCGGTTTCGGCATTACGCCCGCCGAGTACATCCCGGCGCTGAAGTGGGTTTACAACCACCAGGTCGAGCCGGGCCAGAAAACCTACGATATCATCGAGTACCCGCACCAGGCGGTCTATGCGCTGGCCAACTGGCCGCTGGATGTGCCGGAGAAGAACCCGCAGGAGCAACCCGATCTGTTTCCCCGCGTACTGCACGACACGGCCGCCGGCTACATCATCTTCCGCAACGGGTGGTCGGACAGCGGCAAGGATCTGTGCGTTTCGGCCCTGTTGGGCACGCACCCGACGCACCAGAACGGACGCGGCATGGCCGTGGGCGGTTCGGTGTACGTGTACGGCAAGGGATTCGGCAAAGGTCTTGAGTGGCCCAGCGCCGGCGGCCAGCGCCTGCCCGGCATTTTCCACAGCAGTTACCCGGTCTATACGAAGTTCGAGAAGGACGGATCGGGGATCGTCAGCGCCTTGCGTTACGCGGGCATGAAGAACATGAAGGGCCCCGGCGCCAGTTCCAAGGATTGGGTCGAGGCCGAAACGGTCCCGACCTCTTTGGCGGTGGACTTCAGTGGCGTTTCCGGTGCCGAGTTGCTCGTGGCCATGGCCGGCCCCCAGGTCGGATGGACTGTCGATCAGTGGCTGGACAAACCCGCCCCGGCCAAACCCGCCGACCTGACCGGCCAGGACGGTTACGCTGCGAAGACGACCACAGTCACACTGGGCGGTCAGAAGGCGTTTGTCGTGACGATACAAAAAGGCAATCCGCCGGAGGTCAAGCAGGACGGCCAGACCGTGACTGTCGGCGGACGCAAATTGAGTTTCGACGGTGTGAAAATCGTACTGGGGCCGTGACGTCCCTTCATCCTCTCATTAAGATGCTCCGGCAAGACAAGGCTTCCCTCAGAAAACCGCAGCAACAAGGATCATCTGAAATGCGCAAGACATTGTGGATTGGATTTGTGGCATTTTGCATGTCGGCGGGTCTCGGATCTGCGCAAACCCAGACGCAGGCCGCTTCACCGACGCCTACAGAGTTGACCAGCGCGCAGACTCCGTGGCGGGCCTATCTGGTCTTGAGCGGCGCTGTATCGCGGGTGGACGGGCAACTGAAAATCAGCGTCAACAGGAAATCTGTGCCGCTGGATTTGGCCAATTTCGATCCGCTCAAGTTGGAATGCTCTCCGTTGCCGTCGTCCGATTGGACAAAGGCCGCGTTTAACGACCACTGCTGGCCGCGCTATTGCGTAGAGGAATTGGACGAGTTCTTGGGCGGGTACGGGGCTTCCGTGGAAGGCAACGCCCCTTCGCCCACCGTGCTGCACTTGCGAACGTGTTTCGGGATCGCCGACCCGGCCAAGGCAACCGACCTGAAACTTACCCTAAGGTACCTGGGCGGATGCGTGGCATACATCAACGGCGAAGAAGTCGGGCGGGCGCATCTGCCGCCTGGACCGGTCGTGCCGTTGACGCCCGCGGAGGACTACACGATCGAGGCCTACACAATGGCCGATGGCGTGACGCCGCTGCCCCCGCCGTCCCGGAAAACGGGCGAGATGGATCTGTCGGCGGGAGCAGACCGTTACGAGAAACGGATTCGCAATTTGGCGGTGAACGTGCCGGCGCGGCTGCTGGTTCGCGGGCGCAACGTGCTGGCCATCGAACTGCACCGGGCGCCGCGTACAGGGCCCAGCGGCGGGCGCGATTGGAGCCATTTGGGCATTCGCGACATCCGTCTGACCAGCGCCGCGGGCACGGGGGCGATCCCCTATCGTGAAGCCGTCCAAGGCACGCACGTCTGGAGCGCCAACAGTGTCGACCAAGTCGCGGAGACATTTCCCGAGAAGTCCTTGCTCCATCGCAATTGGCACTGGAATATGATTTGGGGACGTGGCCTGCCCGTCCGGGGTGTGCAACAAGGCAATCCCTTTGACCCGGTGCTGCCGCTGAAGCTTTCGATGCCCCGCAACGGCGTGGGCAGCGGGCAGACGGTGTTATCCGATCCCGACGGGCTGCGCGGCGTGGGGGCCACCCTCGGCAGCCTCAAAGGACCGGGCGGCGCGGTCATCCCCGCCGCAAACGTGCAGCTTCGCTACGCGGTGCAGGTTCCCGGCGTCCACTACTGCAATGCCTTGCACGACCAGCCGCCGGAAGGCGCCAAGACGGTGCCCGTGTGGCTTGTGATCCGCGCGGCGAAAGATCAGACGCCCGGCTGGTACACCGCCCCGCTCAGCCTGCAAGCCAACGGCAAGCAGTTCACGGTCCCGGTGCAGACGCTGGTGACGGGCTATGTGCTGCCGGAAGCGAAGGATTTCAACTCCGACATCAACGTGGTGCAGTCGCCCGACAGCATTGCCGCGCATTACCGGGTGGAGCCGTGGTCCGACGCGCACTTCAAGTTGCTCGAGCCCTCGTTGGCATTGATGGGGCAACTGGGCAACGACGTGATCCACGTACAGGTCATCACCCGCAATCGCTACAACGCGGGGGCGGCTTTGGTGCGATTCACGAAAACCTCGGCCGGCTTGAAGCCCGATTTCACTCTCCTGGAGCGCTACCTCGACCTGTACGGCAAGCACTGTGCCGCGCCCAAGGCCGTGTGCCTCCATATTTGGGACCAGTTCTGCGTCAAGCGGGCAGCGTTCACCCACGAGAACGATGCGAACCCCAGTCGCGAGAACAAGCCGCGCACACCCTTGATGGTGGCGCTGTGGGATCCGGAGTCGAAGACCGTGACCGAGACGGACTGTCCCCACGTCGGCGACGAAGGGAGCGAGGCGTTCTACAAGCAACTGGTCGACGGACTGAGGGCCATTGTACTAAAGCGCGGTTGGCCGGAACGATGCATCCTCTTGGGCATGGGCCAAGACGCCCGGCCCAGTATGGAGACCGCAGCCCTCATGCGGCAGTGGACGCCTTACGCCCGCTGGTATCTCCTGTCCCACTTTGCTGCCGATCCGGGCGGCGGCTTCACAAAGAACGCTTCGGCAAAAGCGGTGGCGGCCGGCGATCTGCTGGCCGGGAAAGGAGGAGAACTCCTGAAGGTCGGCAAATTCATCGCCATCGGCGGCCTGGAAATCGGGATCAAGGAGCATCCGTGGTCCGGGCCGAGGTGGGGATCGTGGAATTGCGGGATGACGGCGCTGGAGTTCGAGGCGTGGCTGGCGCGGCACGACGAGTTCCTCGACATTGGGACGGCGCGGTGGCTATGGCAGGCCTATTCGCCGCCGATGGCCTACCGCACCATGCCCAGTCTCTGGGGCAATCTGGGACGCATCGGCCTGGACTTCTGGAACGCCGGGACGAGAGGCAACCCCCACAACACGGACGGTTTCACCGCGATCGAATCGGTCACGGCGCCTGGTCCGGCGGGTGCGATACCGACCGTGCAGTTCCAAATGCTGCGCGAAGGAGTGCAAGACGCCGAGTTGCGCTGGGCGATCATTCGGGCCTACTCTCAATTGCCGGTGGAAGACCGGAAACCCTATCGGGCGATCCTGGATGAGCAGGTCCGCCGCATCGCTTCTGGGAATCCCTGGTATCTCAGCCAGAGCGAGTTGTGTTACGATTGGCCCGCCTATGTGGCGCGGTTGCACCAGACGGCGGCGGAATTGGCGCATGTGAAGTCCGACGCGAAGTGGGATTCGCCGCCGAGATGAACACCGGTGTGGCTCAAAGCAATTTGCCGCCGGATCCTCGTCCACCGGCTTTGCCGTCCGGCAGGCGTGGCAGAACCAAGAGGGCCGTGAACGGTTGCGCCATCGCGTTGGCTGGCGACGC
>JBEKVL010000463.1:0-5693 GCA_049514055.1 Tepidisphaeraceae bacterium
TTACCGGTCGAGTTCACGTAATGAGAGTTACCGATGTCCGCCTGCGTGGTCGGGTTGATCGTCGTGTTGGCCTGATTGTCGGTGGGGCTTTGGACGTTGAACACGCCGCCGCCGGAGGCGCTGACGGTGGCCGATCCGGTGTCCGTGCCAGTCGCGGTGACTGACAATCCGCCGACCGACATGTCGGCCGTTCCCGAACTGGTCGTATTATCCGCGACGTTCGCGATTGTCGAACCGCCGACGTTCGTCGTCGCTTGATTTGTCCCCACCGCCACAACTCCAATGGTGACACCTTGCGCCGAGGAACTGCCGTTGCGATCGCTGCCGGCGCTTACGCTCGTGTTGCCGCTGGTGACGATGGTCGCGCCGCCGGCGATGGAACTGGTGTTGATGCCGCCGACCCCGGCGGTCGCGCTGCTTCCCAGTACAACGACCACTCCGCCACCGGGCGCTTGCCCCGCCGCCGTGGCGTCTTCGGCCGCCTGTGTCTGCACGTTCAGGCTGGCCGAATGTATGCTCGCGCCGCCGTCGATGGAACTGCTGACAGTTCCCGACGTCCCGCCACCCGTGGTCGCCCCGGCAGACGGACCCGTCTGGCCGGCCGTCGCGTTGGCAAACACCTCGCCCACGCCGACCACGCCCACGGTGATGCCTTCACCATCGGCGTTGGCCTGGTTGTTCACGAACGACTGCACCGCCACCGTGCCGTTGTTGGCGGTGACGTTGCCCGCGATGTGTGTCAGGACCGGCGCATTGGAATTGGCGTTGGCGACCGCGCCGTTGCCCGCCAGGATGCCCCCCCCGGAGGCGTTGGCATACGCGTAGGCCTGGTTGCCGATGGGCGTCGCGGTGGGCGTCGAGTTCTCCAACGACGCGACCGTCACATTGCCCCCGGCGGTGAAGTTCCCAGTGCCGATGAACGCGCTCAAGGTCGGCGTCATCTGCGACTGCGCCATCGAAATACCGATCGACAATCCGCCGCTGACGGCGATCCCCGTGCTCTTGGCATAGGTTACCGCCTGCGAGTTGGCGACGACACCGATGTTCCCCGTGACCGAAACGTTGGATCCATTGCCGAGGCTGGCCGTGACCGTCGGGTTTACCGTCGCAATGGAAACGGCGCCTGTTGCCGCCAGGTCGATGCCGGCGTTCACGCCCAGCACTTCGGCATGAGCGGTGTCGTTGGAGTTGGCCGCAATATCGATGCCGCCGACGGTGCCGCCAAGACCCACGTTGATCCCGGCGGTCGTGGCAGTCGTCCAACCGCCCACGGTCGCAATGGCGACGGCGGCCCCGGCGGCAATTCCGCCGAAGCTCACGCCCAGCGCATCGGACGTCACCGTGCGCGTCGAATCGGCATGAACGATCAGGGATCCGCCGGCCCGGTTGATCGTCGCGCCACTGTCGATGTGGGCCGCCTGCGTGCTGTTGTCGTTGATGACCACCGCTTGCGCGCCCAGCGAAGCCAGCCCGCCCTGCCCGGCATAAGCGTTGCCGGAACTGTTCTCTCCCAGTGCCGCGTTCACCAGCACGTTGCCGCCGGCGTTCACCGTGGCGCCGCTGCCGATGTGAGCATCGGTGTTGTCGTTGATGCTGGCGACCGCAATCGATCCGCCCAGCGCCACCGCGCCGCCGGAGACATTGCCGACGGTCATGTTGAACGTCACGGCGTCCTTAGCCCGCACGCCGACGCTTCCGCCGCTGTTGACCGTCGCATTGTGGTCGATGTAGGCATTGGTGCCCAGCACCGGTGTCGTGCTCGACGCCGCCGCGCTCACCACGCCATTGGGCGCGTTCGATCCGATCGTGCCGTCAGCGCTGGAAGTCTGAGCGGCGATGCGGCTGCTGCTGCTGTTGGCGTTTCCGTTGCCGCTGAACCCGCTGAGGATCGACGAATAGCCGTTGCTCCCCGCCGATCCGCCGGTCTGGGTATCGGCAAAGCTCTGCGCCGAACCGCCATTTGTGCTCAAGGCGTCCGAAGAGTTCCCGCCCTGGTCGCTGTAATTCGAAGCCAACTGGGTTCCGATCGCCCAGACCGACACCGATCCCGCGCCCGCCACAATGCCGCCCGCCGCGCTCAGCGCCAGGCTCGTGACGTTCTTGACGGAGAATGCGTTCACGTCCACGTCACCATTTGCCGACACCACCGCGCTGGGTCCGATGTAGGCCACGGTGTTGTTGCGCACCATTCCGACATCGATCGCGCCGCCGATGCCCGCGATGCCGCCGCCGATTCCGCCGGCACTGCTGTTGATCGAATCCGTGTTGACCGCCGCGACGTCCACACCTTGGGCGGGGCTGCCGCCGCCGTTCTGGTCGATCTGCGCCCCCGAGCCGATGTCGGCCGTCGTGTTGGACGCGATCAGTTCCACGGTAACGCCACCGGCGACACCGGCGAAGACGCCGCCGGCGCCGCTGACCGCGAATTCGTTCACGTTCTCGCTCGACACCGCCTGCACCACCAGGCCGGTTTGCGGCACAAGTGTATACGTACCCGCGCCGGTATTCGCATCCTTGTAGACGTTGACCGGGACCGTACCCTGCCCGCCCGCGTTGACTGTGACATCGCTGCCGATATAGGCGTTGGTTGTCTTGTTGATGTCCACCAGTGCCACAGACGCGCCCACGCCCACCGCGCCGATGCCCAGCCCCAGGCTTCCGGCAATGGACTTCACTGTGGTCGAATCGTTGGCCGACACCACCACGTTGCCCCCGGCCGTCACCTTGGCGCCGCCGGCGAGGGTGCCCGCCGTGTTGCCGATATACGCCTGGGTCAAATCGTAAAGAACCGATACGCTGACCGCGCCGCCCACCGCGACCGTGCCCGAACCGGCGGCTCCCGCGGCAACCGACAGGTAATTCCCCGCCGTGTTGGCGGCCACCGACACATCCTTCACCGCGTTGACGATCGCCCCATCGGCGATGAAGGCATTGGTGTTCAGATGTATCACGCGCACGTCAGCGCCGGGCGCCACCGACACGGCGCCCGAGACGCTGATGGCCCCGGCAATGCCCAGTTGCCGATAGTCGTTGGCAGCGCCGACCAGCACGCTCTGCGCCGCGCCGCCGGCCGCGCCGCTGTTATTTATTGCGGCGCCGGAATCGATGTGTGCTTCGGTGGTGATATTCGACACGTCCACCGCCCCGCCGATGTTCACCGCGACCGCGCCCGACCCGCCGCCGCTGACGCCCGCAACCGCGAGCTTGTCCCGATTGGTCGCGGTGACCGCCAGCCCTTCGAAGCCGGTGGTGGTGTTCGGCGTCACCGTGGTGATCGCCGTGTTCGCGGAGGTGTCGCTCCCGCCGCTCGTGCTGTCCTGCACTGCGACCTGGTTGGTCGGCACGATCCGCTGCAGGCTTCCCGTGGCCGCGGACTTGTCGAGCGCGATGGCCGTGCCCGCGTTGGCATCCGATTGAGTGGCTGCGAGTTCAATGGTGGTTGGGTCTACAATAATCGCGTAGTAGACGGTGCCATCGGTCAAACCGCCGATGGCGTTTCCGCCGTCGGTGTAGTAGACCACCTGCTGCCCTGTGGTCAGGCCGTCGGTGTAACCCAGGTTGATGTTGTTCCCGCTGACGGCGGCCGCCGGACTGAACACCGTCGGGGTGGTCACCGCCCCCAGCGTGCCGTTGTTGATGGTGATGCCGCTGCCGTCCTTACCCAGGGCGACAACTTGAGCGCCGGCGGCGACGTAGGATTCAGTGGTCTTGGTAACGACCGGCACGGCCGCCGCCGCTCCGACGCTCGCGGTTCCCGACACGGTCACGTTGCCGGAGATGACGTTGATGTTCGTTTGCTCGTCGGCGGCGATGTCGGCGCTGCCGGTGGCGGTGACGGTCGCTCCGCTATCCACATGTGCTTCGGTGGTGATGTCGAGTATCGGCACGCCGGCGTTGATGGCAATCGCCGCCGTCCCGCCGCCGGCGCCGCCGGCGGAAATGGAGGTCTGCGTCTCGCTGGACCTGGCATTGACGATGACATTGAGGCCCGCCGTCACGCTCGCGCTGCCGCCGATCCAGGCCTGGGTGTCCTTGGTGATCACCTCGACGTCCACGCCCGCGCCCACGCCGGCTTCGCCGCCGATCGCCAGCGCGCCGGCAACACCCAGGATGTTGGTGTTGTTGGTCGCCGTCACCATGACGCTGCCGCTGGTGTGGACGATGGCATTCTGGTCGATCCAGGCGTCGGTGGTTTCATTGATGACTTCCACCGATCCCGACCCGGCCACGCCCGCCGTGCCGCCGCCGGCGCCGGCGACCGCCACCACCTGCACCGTGTCCGGCTGGGTCGCCGACACCGTCAACCCGGCGGCAGTGATGTTCGCCTGCGCTGCAACATCCGCATTCACCGTGTTGGTCTTGACCAGCACCACCGCCGACAGTCCCACGCCCGCCGTCCCGCCGAACGCCAGGCCGCCTGCAAGCAGATTCAAGTTGGGCGTGTCGCTCGCGGTCGCAGAAACATTTCCGCCGGCGTTCAGGGTTCCGCCCAGAGATGCCTTGGTCCCGCCACCCTGCGGGTTCCCCATCACCAGCACCACGATCGAGCCGGCGATTCCGGCGGAATCCCCCGCGCCGACGGAAGCCGCAATAGACTTGATGTCTTCGGTCGCCACGGAATTTACCGACACATCCTGCCGGGCTTTCACGTTCGCTGTTGGAGCAATGTATGCCTCGGTGTCTTTCGTGAGCACGTCCACGACAATGCCGATGCCCAACCCCGCGCCGCCGAGCGACCCGCCGAGGCCGCCCGCGCCGCTGGTGATGGTTGTCGAGTCGTTGGCCGACACCGTCACGCTCTGGTCGGCATTGCCCGCCAGAGTCTGGTTGATTTGCGCCCCCGAGGCAATGTACGCGTCGGTAGTCAGGTCCATCACATCGACGATCGCCGACCCGCCGATTCCAGCATTGCCGCTACTGACGCCGCCGGCGACTGCAACCGAGGTGACCGTCGGGCCGTCGTTGATCATCGGGATGTTCACCGTCATCGGAGTGATCGAATCGTTGGCCGTCACCGAAATGGCGTCGCTCGCGTCTGCCGAGGCGTTCTGATCGATGAACGCATCAGTCGTGGTGTTGATGACGTTGACCACTACCGAAGCGCCAAGGCCCACTTTGGTGCCAAACCCTCCCGAGACCGCCAGGTTTTGCAGGCCGATCGAATTGCCTGAATTGACGCTGATGCCTCCGCCGTTGGAAATCAGCACCGCGTTCTGGCCCACGGAAGCCTGCGTGTTGAAGGTCAGAATCTCCACGCCCACGGAACCCGCCACGCCCGCGTCGCTCGAAGCACCACCGGCCGCAGCAATGCCCCACACAATGAAGTCGTTGTTCTGCTGCGGCGGCTGATTCGCCGCCACCGTGATGCCCTGACCGGTCACATGCGAGCCGCTTCCCACCAGCGCCTGGTTGGTTACGTTCGCATAATTCAATCCCACCGCGCCGGCGACGTTCGCCTTGGCGTTGGGGTCCAGCGCCGTGCCGGTGGCCTTGGCAGTGGCGTTCGTCTGGTCTGTCGCCAGCACCGAGACCGATCCGGCGTTGGCGACGATGAACGCCCCGCTGCCGATCGATGCGGTGTTCGTTTCCGTCTCCACGTTCACCGCGACGGCGGCGGCCACGGCGGCCAAGCTTGGCCGACCCGGTGCCACCTGATTGCGAACTGGACGTGTTGTTGGCCGACGTCGTGTTAT
>JBEKVL010000464.1:0-7126 GCA_049514055.1 Tepidisphaeraceae bacterium
AGGACCGCAAGCAGGCGGAGACCGTGGCGAAGATGATCAACACCGGGCGGCACAAGGGGGAGATCGATCCGAAGACGATGTGAGTGCCCTCCTCATGCAAAGCGCCCACGCCGATCCCCGATTCACCGACGACAAGCACTTCCTGCGCGACTGCCGCTGGGAGGCTTTTCGCGGCAGCGGGCCGGGGGGTCAGAAACGGAACAAAACCAGTTCGGCGGTGCGGATCGTTCACATTCCCACACGCATCGAGGCCGTGTCGAGCGAATCCCGCTCGCAGGCCCGCAACCGCGAGTTCGCGCTGCGGCGGCTGCGGCACAGGGTCATCCTCGAACAGCGCCGGCCGGTCGATCTGACGGGGTTTCACTTCCCAGCGTGGTGGAGTGCATGGGGCGGCTTGGGCGTCCCCCGGCCGCGGGTGGAGTACCTGGCCGTGCTGGGGCTGGTGCTGGATGTGCTGGCGGCGACGGGGTGGCGCGTGTCGGATGCGGCGCGCCTTCTGCGGGTGTCGACGGGGGCGTTGTCGAAGTTCCTGGCGGCTGACCGGAAAGCCTGGGCGACCGTGAATGCGGCGCGGATGGCGGCGGGGCTGGGGGCGCTGGTGGGTTGACTGGACGAGGCACGCGGGCAATCAAGAAAGCAAGGAAGCAATGGCCGGTGCGCCGTTTGGCCGTCAACTTAATGCGTGACGATGTCCTGGTTACCGTTGGAGGCGGGCGCGGCGCCGGGCGGCCAGAGCCAGGCCCGCCAGCGCCGACAGCGCGAGAGAACCCGGCTCGGGGACAATGGTGAAACTCACTTCCGGCGAGGTAATCAGTCCGTCGCCGTTGGCCAGCACGTCGAAACTGGGGTCGGCCCCATACAGCGCGTCCCAGGTCGCGACGTCCGAGGTAGTATTGGGCATGGTCGCCTGAAACGTGGCGGAATCACCCGGGTTGCCGCTGGCGGTGAAGGAGAAGGAACCGAGCAGCACGCGCCAGATGTCGGACCCGGCCGGTGTTTCCGTGGGCAGAATGCCGTGGGTCGGGATCGGATCGGAGGCGAGCAGCGGATCCAGGGTCGTCGCGTACAGAGAATAGGCGGTGCCCACGGGAAACGGCGGCGGATCCGGATCGGGATTCACGATGCCGTCAAACAGGGGGTTGGGCGCGATCCCGGTGATTTGCACACCCGCTCCCGATGTCAGCTCCAAGAGCACACTGGCGGCCCCCAGACCATTCTGGGTGGCCAACTTCGACACATCCGGGCTGCTGACGCTTTCCTGGAAATAGACCGGGACGCTCACCGTCTGACCCTGCCCGACCGTGTAGCTCGCCTGGTCAAACGCATAGCTGTAGGTGAGGGCTGCCTGCGCATTGCAAGCCAGCCAACTCGAACCCATCGCCAAAGCCGCCATCCACAATATTCGCCTGCCCATAACACTCTTCCTCTCCGAGCGCAGGGATCTATCGGACCTGCCACTCCTCGTCTGGTAATATAATACCACCGATCTGCGTCCGGGCAACCGGCCGGGTTCTAAATCCGCTTGCCCAGACGCTTGCTGAACTGGGCATAGTCGGCGGTGGTAATCGTTCCATCACCATCAAAGTCAAAATAGGCAAGATATGCGGCGTCCGTGGACTTCTTGTTCAGGACGCTGCGGAACAATGCCAGTTCGTCGGTGCGTTTGGCCGAAAATGTCATGCACGCGGTCGGCGTGCAGGGTCATGGTGTAGCGGCCATCAATCAGCGAGCCGTACTCCGTGCCCGCTCCACTGAAGGTCAATACGAAGGTCTTCTTGTCGTTGCTGGGGTTGGCCACGTTGATCGCGACATTGGCGGTGACAGTGCCGAGTTTCAGGTCGAAGGCACCGGAATCGAAATGGTCGATCGCGGTGTTGAAGGTGTAGGTCATGCTGGTGACCTTGGAACGTTGGGGGCTGCCATCGTTGATCCGGGTGGTGACGTTGAGGTTGGCCGCCGAGACGACCACCTGGCGAGTCGCCATGCCCACGCTTCCGGAACTGTCCGTGATTCGCACGATCACGGTGTAGGTGCCCGGCAGCGTGTAGGTCTTGTTCAGCGTGAACGTCTTGTCGGCATTCAGTGCCAGCGGGATGGCGCCCGAGCCGGTACCGTAGTCCACCGTTGCGGCGAATGTCTCGTGAATGCCCGGATCGGAGAAGAGGCCGTTCATCGAGAACGGCAGGTTGACCCCGGCCGTGGCATTGGCCGGCATGACCACCGTCGGGGGCACGTTGGTCACGTTGACGTGCTCGGTCATGGTCGTGGTGGCGCCCCACACATCGTGGATGGTAACGTGGACGTCGAATCCGCCGGCATCGGCGAAGGTGTGAGCCAGATTGAACTGCTGGCCGGTGATGACCAGGGCCTCGTCCGTGCCACCGTCGCCCCAGTTGACCGTGCCGCTGAACGGATCGGCCTGTTGTTCCGGCGTGGTGAAACTGTCGGTGAGGAGGAAGCGTGAGCCTTCGCTGATTCCGGCCGTCGAGAACGGGCTGATGACCGGCGGGGCGTCGAGGTGCCAGCCTTCGCTGAGCGAGCCGGCCACCGGGCTGCCGGTCTGATCGTGGACGGCAGCGCCATTGAAAGTAAGCTGGTAGTCGCCGGGCGTGCCGGTGAGGGCCGCCAGGCCGGTCAGCGTGTACTCGAGGTTGTTGCCGGCGAAGGGGACAAGCGTCAGGCCGGCGGTCGAACGGATCGTCCACGGGTCGGCTGCGCTGGCCCGGTACTGCAACTGGACCTGGCTGGAGTCGAAGAACGTGGCGTTGATCGGCTGCGTGAAGAAGACGTTGAGCGTGTCCTGGGGCGAGCCGGCGCGGGCGGGCATCACTTGCAAGGCCTGTAACTGTGGCGGGATGTAGGCCGGGCTGTAGATCAGGGTATAGGTGAACGTCGGATCGGCATCACTGTGGTCCAGGATGTGCAACAGATGTATGCTGAGGAAGCCGTAGTTGTCGAAGACGCGGTCGGTTTGCCAGGCGTTGGCGTTGTTGCCGATGCTGATGGTTTCGCCGTCGGAACGGGTGACGCTGGTCAGCGTGTACCCTGAATACGCGGCGGCCGGGTCGGGCACCTCCAGATAGTTCCACCCGGCGACTTCGGGGGCAGTGAGGGTGACACTGAGTTTCCCGGTGGCCGGGTCAACGGCGGAGCCGGTGACATTGACATTAGCGGCACTGACCAGCGAGACGGGCACGGCCGTGCCGCTGCGCGAGTCGTAAAGGGCGTTGGGCATGTCATTGGACACGGGCACCAGAGTGGGCTGGTGCGTGGTCGGATCGGTCGGACCCAGCGGATCGTAACCGTAAAGAATGGTGCCGTTGTTGGGGAATGACGGGTCGTTAGCCACGAGGAAGTCGGGCTGGCCATCGTCCTGGCCCGCGAGGTTGATGCTGACGGCGTGGATGAGTTCGTGAATGTTGACGGCGTCAATCAGCGAGGTCGCCAGGCCGCCCAGGGCATCATCGTGCGTGAAAGTGGCCGTGAAATCCATGAAGTGGCCCTGGAGTGTGGAGAGCATGACCCATTCGGCCGTCTCACTGGTGCCGGCGGAGACGGTGCCGAAATTGGCCGTGAGCGTCGGGGCCACGCTGTGCGCGCCCACCTGGGTGCCGATGATGGTGAAATTGACCAGCAGGCCTTTCTTGTTGTCAACAATTTCCGGCTGGGCGGAGGTGATGGAGAAGTTGTAGGCGTCGCCATGACCCACGTTGCTGGCGATCAGGCCGAGATAGAACGGCTCGGAAGTCTCGGTGACGTCGGGGGTAAAGGGATTGTCGCCGGCCACATCTCGCTGCCAGAAGTAGTTGAGGATGAAGTGGGCATCCGGGTAAACGGTGAATGTTGACGGGAACATGGGCAGCGACACGGTCTGTCCGCTGGCATCCGTGTAGCTCAGGGTGCCGCCGATGCTGTAGACGGTGGGGGTCGTCGGAGCGGCAGAGGTCGTGGGGATGAACAGGTACTGCACCTTGCCGTCGGCCGCAGTGAGGTCCGGGCCGAGACTGGTCAGATCCGACGAGATGTTCCCGCCGCCGTTGAATCCGGTGATGGTAGGCGGCTGGTAAAAGAAGGCGCTGCTGGCGTCGTGGCCCTGGGCGTCCGTGAAGGTAAGCTGGACGTGAACATTGGTGAGCGGCGAGCCGCTCTGGTTGGTGATGTCGAGCACGCCGCTGAAGGCATTGCGGGTCATCACCGCGGTCTGGTCGATCTGCAACCTCACCTTGGCATCGGCAACGTCCACGATCACGGGGATCTGCTGGGAGGCGCCGCTGCCGCCGCCACCACCGCCTCCGCCACCGCCGCCGCCATAGCCACCACCACCGCCGCCGCCTCCGCCACCGCCACCGCCGCCGCCACTACCGTAATTGACGGGGATGGTCTGCGGAGTGCAAGTGCGGCCAGGAACGACCACACTGGCCAGGGCCGTGTCATTGACCACTTGGGTCGGATCATCGTTCGGTTGATAGCTCCAGGGGCCCTGGAAGAGCAGGTGGCACGGAGAGTCGTAGAACGTGTAGCCGCGGGTGACGTTCACCGGGATGCTGAGCACCTGTTTGGCCGCCAGCGTGCCGATGGTGTAGGTGTTGGTGGTGCCGGAAGCCAGCGGATAGGCCGGATTGGTGACCGTGAAGGTGTATTCGGGATCGGTCGGCACGATCAACTGCACATTCTGAACGGCGATAAGGGAGATGTTGTCGAAGGTGAGGTTCATCACGCCCGAGTCGCCGGGGAAAAGGCTGGGCAGCGGATCGGCGGTGAGAGTCACGCCGACCGGAACCTGCGTGTCGAACGTGGCCTGCAACTCGATCTGGTACTGGTCCTGGATCTGGGTGGGCGTGACCACCCAGGTGTAGGTGACCAGGTTGCGGGCAATGAAGATGTCCGCCGTTGTGGACGTATTGCCAACAACAGTCACTGTCTCCTGAGCGCCCTGGTGGTTGTCGGCGCTGGCGGTCAGCAGGTAGTTGCCCGCGGGCACCGCCGGGAAAAGAATGTCGCCGGCGGCGGTGGTCGTGCCCTGGGCGACGACCTGGGAATTGTTCAGGGCGTCGAGCAGTTTCACGGTTGCGCCGGCCACAAACGGCTGGGCAGCGCTGTAGCGGGTCAGATCGTCGCTGACGGTGACATGCAGCGCGCCGGTGGCCGTCGAGCGGGCGCGGAAGGAATAGCCTTCGGTGATGCCCACGAGGCTGTTGCCTATCGAGAAATTGCCGGTCCAGTTGGTCAGGGCCAGGGCGGCGTCCGGATCGAGGTTCAGCGTGATCGTGCGGATCTCGCCGGGGGCCAGTGAACTGATGTCATTGCCGCCGGCCACCGACAGGAACGGGGCCTGGTCGGCCGAGGGCAGGGTCACAGTCATATCGCCCGTAGCGCCAGCGCCGTAGTTGGTGATGGTGAAGCTGACAGTGCTATGGGCGCCGACAATCATGTCACCGGAGATGTAGCTGGGATTGGACGACAGGTGCGGATGCACGTCGGCGATGTTGACCGTGACGTTGGAGTCGGCGGTGGCGCCTTCGTTGCTGGTGACGTGGATATTGACGTTGTCATAGCGGTAGCTGTCGTCGGCCGCCGAGGCGGTGTACTGGATGGTCAGCGGGGTTGAGCCCAGGGTTGTGGGCAGCGGGCCGACAAGCTGGAAGGTGACATTGGGGGCGACGTACTGCGGCGTGAAGACCAGACCCGTGAGCGGGATGCTCGTGCTGTTGGTCAGCGTGAAGCTGCCGGTGACGCTGCCCGCGCCGGGCGTCAGATTCGCGGTGGTGCCGGTGGAAGCGCTCATGCCGACGACGGTGAACTGCACCTGCGGAGTGGTGGAGGCGGGGTTGGTGGGCACATCGGGATGATCGGCGGCCAGGATGTAGCCGCCGCTATTGCCTGGGGTGAAGGTCAGGCTGAATTGGCCGGTGGAGTCGGCCTGCACGCTCAGAACCCGTTCGCTGGGGCCGTTGAACACCAGCACGCTGACAGGCATGCCCGCGGCCGGGCTGGCGTTATCGGCATAGGACGCAGTCCCGGTGACAGTGACGGACGCCGTGGGCGAGATGGCCTGCCCGTTGACATCCGCCAGGGTGCTGGTTGAGGCATGGATCTGAGCGTGGTAGAGGCGGTTGACCACGAAGTCGCGTGCAAGCTGATTGTTGGTTTCGTTGGTTTCGGCCACCGTGTTGCCGCTGTCAGTGACAACCTGAAGTTCGTAGGTGCCCCACTGTCCGGGCAGCGCGTAGTTGACACTGCCGGTGTAGGTGCCGCCGGCAACCAGGGGGCCGGCGTAATGCACCGGGCCGATAGCGACGCTGGTGTGATCGGGCAGGAGCACATAGAGCTGGTCGTCCCAGCCGCCGACGGCGTCGGTGTAGCCGGTGTTCTTCACCGTCCATTGCAGACTGACCGTATCACCAGTGAAAGCGCCGGCCGGAGGCGTGGTGATGGCAATGACGCGGAGATCCGGCCAGTCGGCCGAACTCAGCGTGCTGGTGAAGGAAGCGCTGGCGGAATTGTTGGTGGCATCGGTCTCGATGACCGTGCCGTTGTAGTTGGCGGTGACGGTTGCGGTGAAGGTGCCGACGCCGGCCTGGCCATGTGGCAGGGCGAACAGGAAGTTCTGGTTCTCGGTGCCGTTGGGTCCGAGAGCGCCGGCCGGGACAATGCCGCTGGCGACGATCTGGTTGGCGGCGTTGGTGACGACGACCTGATCGGTCCAGCCCGTGCCGGTGCCGACGGCGATGGTGTTGGTGTCGGTCCAGGTGACGGTGCCGGTCTGGCCGGAGAGAGGCCCGCCGGCGGGGAACTGCACGCCGGCGCCCGTGGCCTGGAGATCGGGCAGGGAGATACTGAACGCGCCGGTGAAGGTATCGGACGCCTCGCCATTGATGCCGTTGGCGTTCTGATCCATCTGGTTGCCGGCCACGTCGGTGATGGTGGGGGCGACGGTCAGTGTGTAGGTGCCATTGACGTGCTGGCTGGGGAAACTGACACGATAGGTGTTGCCGGAGAGGAGGCTGACGCCGCTGATCGCGACCGGGCCGGCCGGCCCCGCCAGCGAGAAGGCGGAGGTCGTCACGGTGCGGTCGTCGAGCGGCGAGTCGAACGTGACATCGACATGGTCTGCCGCGCCGCCGGC
>JBEKVL010000465.1:0-5654 GCA_049514055.1 Tepidisphaeraceae bacterium
GTCCCTGCATCAGCCGCTCGCCACGCGCCAGCACCAGATAGGCCACTTCGCGCAGCACTTCCGGGTGCATGCGGCCGTCGGCATCCAGGATCCCCAGCATGTCCGCCCTGGACAACCGGGGATGATGGCGGATGTACTCCAGGGCATAGTTCAACGCCCTGCCTTTGGTCGACCGGGCAAACGTGGGAGCCGGGTCGCCGAACCGCCCGCTGTAGCTTTCCGGCACTTCGATCACATGCACGGGGCTTTTTTCCCGGTCGGTGATCCACATTTTGGCAACTGCATTTGCCACGTCGTAGGTCGTCGGGTCGGCTCCCCCCAGGCGTTCCCGCGCATCGGTGATGACCACGACCGCATAACGATCCGGCGGATAGTCCAATTGCGCCAGGCGACCCAGCGTATTGTGGATGACGGCCGACTCGTCCCGGGCCGGCACGAGAATGAGAATGAAGGGAAGGGGCCGGTCAAGACTGCGCGCCAGCGCTTGAATCTCGTCCCGGGAAGGCCGCGGGCGGTCGATCTGCTCCCGCACCGTTCGGCGGGCGCGCCAATAGGTGCGCAGCGACTGCACGACCCCAAGCGTAAACACGAGGATCAGCAACAGGACAACATCGGATCGCCAGTCACTTCCCATGGAATCATCCTCCTGTTTCTCCATTGAATCCCAACTGTCTGGCCCGGGCAAAATCCGCATCCGCCTTTGCCCGGTCGCCCTGTTGCCTGTAAGCGCGCCCCCGGTTTATGTAGGCTTCGGGAAAATCCGGTTTGAGCTCGAGGAACCGCGTATAGTCTGCGATGGCCTTAACCTGGTCGCCCTTCCTGCCGCAGGCAATTCCCCGGTTATAAATGGCGTCGAGGGAATCGGGCTTGAGCCGGAGAAACTCCGTGTAATCGGCGATGGCCGAATCCAGGTCGCCTTTTTTGTCCCAAGCCAGGGCTCGATTGTAGTGGGCCGGGGCGAAGCCGGGCTTGAGCCGGAGAAACTCCGTGTAATCGGCGATGGCCGAATCCAGGTCGCCTTGCTTGTCGCAAGCCAGGGCTCGATTGTAGTGGGCCGGGGCGGAATCGGGCTTGAGCCGGAGGAATTCGGTGTAGTCGGCGATGGCTCGATCGGGGTCGTTCTGCTCGTCATAGGCCACGGCCCGGTTGTACAAGGCGTCGGCGGAATCGGGCCTGAGCCGGAGAAACTCGGTATAGTCGGCGATGGCCCGATCGCGTTCGCCTTTCCGGTTGTAAGCAAGGCCGCGGTTGTAGTAGGCGTCGGGAGAATCGGGGCTGAGCCGCAGAAACTCCGTGTAATCGGCGATGGCCGAATCCAGATCGCCCTTCCTGTCGCAAGCCAGCGCTCGATTGTAGTAGGCCGGAGCCTCTCGTGGATTTTGACGGATGGCTTGCGTGAAGCAAACTACCGCCTTTTCAAAATCGCCACGCCCGAACGCTTCAACGCCGGCATCGATGATATTGCCGTGGTGCCCGGCGTGCCGCATGAAGACCAGCGTCCCGCCCGCCACGGATACGACACACGCCAGGGCCAGAATCGCCGGCAGCCTGGTCCGGCTCGATGTTGGCACGATGGTTGTCATCATGAAGACACCTTCCCGGCTCCTGTTTCCGGCGATGCCGCCAGTACCGTGGTCGTATCTCCCTGCGCCAACACCCAGTCGGGCTTGACCTGCTGGATCGTTGTGTCCAGTGATTGCAGCAACCGGGCCGTCAGCGCGCTCGGACTCTGATTCGCCTGCCGTCGAACCGAATACGCGCACCGCGTATCGGCAATAACGTACTTCCTTCAACGGATATTACTACATGGCATCATCACTGCAAAAGGAGACAATGACTAATAAGAACTCTTTGTGTGAATAATGAATTGCAATGCAGCGTATATTGCGTCATTGACCGTCGGCCGGAGGCTGATCCGATGCTTCAATCGGCCCGGATCCGACAACCGGGAGCGAGATCCCGTTCAACACGACCAGATTGCTCGTTTGATATTAATTCCCGGCCGCCCGTGTAGCCGGCGCAGCCGCGGGCCGCGTTGCCGGGCGGCTCACCGGCGCGCCCAGCTCGGAGCGTCTGGCGAGCAGCACGGGAATGCTCAGGTATTCCTGCCCACGGCGGAGTTTCACCGCGATCTCGTCGCCGGGCTGATGCCTGGCCAGCAGCGGCACCAGCGATTGCTGGTCGCGCACCTCGTCCATGCCCAGGCCGACGATGACGTCGCCCAACTGCACGCCGGCCCTGGCGGCCGGGCCGCGGGGAACCAGTGTCTGCACGCGCAGGCCGTCGTTCTGCTCGGCAAAGCCCACGCCCAGCACCACGCCCTGCTCGCCGGTGAACATCACCGGCGGCTTGCGCGCCAGCATCCACGTCTTCCAGTCGCTCTCAATCTGCGCCAACGGCTTGCCCAGCACCTTCTCCAGCGTCTTCTGGCCGGTCTTGTCGTTCTCCCAGTTCTTCTTGAACGTGTCGTAGAACGGCTTGAGCTGCTTCTTCTCATATAGATACAGTAGAAGCGAACTCGCCTGGCCGTAGGCCATCGTGGCGTTGGAGATGAACGCCCGCTGGTCCATCTCCAGGAGACGCTTGAGCGCGATCAGCCGCCGCGTCCGGGCCGCCCGCTGCAGAAACTCCAGCCGGAAGTTGTCCGTGGGCACGAGCTTGTCAGCCTCGAACCGGCCGGCCTCGAACATCGACGCCAGCCCTTCCATGAGCCAGATGGGATGTTCCTGGCCGAGTGGCTCGATGTCGGCGGCGTGCAGGGCGTGGGTGAACTCGTGGGTCACCACCTGTCCCATTTTCTGGCAGACCAGCGTCCGCCGCTCGGGGCTGTAGAGCCCGCCCACGCCGGGCATCGGCACCATCTTGCGGTAGTCGGCCGGGTTGGGCAGGAGCACCACGATATAGTTGTCGGGCCTGTGCTCGAAAAGCTGGGCCCACTGGCTGACCGCCTGCCGCGTCAGCCAGCTCTTCAGCGATTCCTCGGTCTCCTTGTCGGTGTCGGATGCGAAAATCAGCTTGTTCTTCTCGTCCAGCTCATACACGTAGTGCGAGCCGAGTTCCTTCCTCAGGTATTCCAGCACCCGATCGGCCGAGCGTCGCTGGAACTCATTCTTCTTCGTCAGGAAGCTCTTGAAGCGCGGCAGATCGCGGAGGCTGTTCAGGTCGCCGTCGCCCGCGATGTGGCCAAAGTCGGTGAAACCCTCGAGCGCCGCGCGTTCCAGGTAGTCGATGGCCGCGTCCGGCCGGCCCAGCAGCGCCTTGGCGCACCCCATGTTGTACAGGTTGACGGCCTGCGAGGGGTCGATCGTCAGGGCTTCGGTCAGCGCCTGCTCCGCCTCCGCGGGTTTGCCGGCCTGGAGGAGGTTGATGGCGCTGCGCGTGAGTTGCTGCAGCCGCTGGTGGGCCTGGCGGACCTGTTCGATGGCCGGGCGGGTTGTGGGTCTGGTGGCCGGCCGGGTGGCCGGGGCGCCGCGGGCGACTCCGCCGCCAAGGTGCAGAGCGAATAACAAGAATAACGCGAATATTTGCGGGAAGCGGATTCTCACGTCCAATAATACACTCAAAAGCGGTGTGAGTTTCGGAGCATCGCGGAAGGCCCGCCAGACTTCCGCAATTCCCCATCCCGCGCGGGTTAACACTTGTCCGGCAATTCGTTATGATGGCAGGTCGGTTGGATGCCGATCAACACAGTGCGGTAGGTAACGATTTTTCTCAACGACAGGAGAATGCACATGACCAAATCTTCCAGAGCCCTCGCGACGGGGGTTTCGCTCACTCTGGCCCTGCTTGCGGGCATTGCCATTGCCGCCGAACCCCGGCCGACGACCGCTCCCGCGAAGGCGCCGGCGGTGGCCCCCGCGGCGGGCTCGACACTGGCGACACAGGAGTCTCCCCTCGGCCAACTCCCCAGCAAGGACGCCCGCAGCCTCTCCATCAGCGCCGACAACCGCCATGTGGCCGTTCTACGTAAGGTCTCCACCACGGTCGACGGCAAGAACGTGGACAAGTTCATTGTCTCGGTCGACGGAAAAGACCAGAAGGAATACGACTGGATCGTCGCCAACAGCCTGACCTTCTCCGCCGATTCCTCCGCCTGCGCCTATGTGGTGCAGGACTCCAAGGGCATGTACCCGGTGATCGGCGGCGTCGAGAGCAAGCCGTGCTTTGAGATCGTCAAGTCGGACATCTTCGCCATTCCTGGCGGCAAGGGATTCGCCTGGTTCGCCAAGGCCAAGGCCGGCGGCAAGAACTACGTGGTCATCAACGGCGAGGACGGCAAGGAATACGACGAAGTCGGCAACCTCGTCTTCAGCCCCGACGGCAAGCACTGGGCCTATGCCGTGCGCACCGGCGAGAAGATGTACTTCCTCATCGACAGCAAGCCCACATCCGAATACGACGCGGTGATCGGCGCCAGCTTCACCTGGAGCCCCGACAACCTGCACCACGCCTTCAGTGCCATCAAGGGCAAGGGCGACGGCGCAAAGGCGGTCGTCGTCATCGACGGCAAGGAAGTGGTCGAAGCCAACAGCGCCGGCCGGGTCTTCTTCTCGCCCGACAGCCAGCGCACGGCCTTCGTCATCGGCGACGCGAAGTCTGCTAAAATCTACATTGACGGCAAGGAAGCCAAGGCCTACGACCGCATCCTCAGCGAAACCGTGCGCTTCAGCCCGGATTCCAAGCGCGTGGCCTATCTCGCCGGCCGCGCGGCCAAGGGCGATGACAAAGGCTCCACGTTCTACGTCGTCGATGGCGAGGAAACGCGCTCGTACGAACAGATCGTGCTCAACTCGCTCATGTTCAGCCCCGACTCCAAGCGCTTCGCATTCGTCGTCGCCAAGGATCTGCCGGGTCTGCCGGCCGACAAGGCCAAGCGCTTCCAGGCCATCATCGACACCCTCGGAGGCGCCGAGTACGAGGATCTCCGCGCGGCCCAGTTCAGCCCCGATTCCAGGCATTTTGCCTACCTCGCCCGCCGCAGTAACCGTACCTACGCCGTGGTCGACAACACCGAGGGCGTGGGCTATGAGGCCGTGTCCAGTCTGCTCTACAGCGCCGAGGGCAAACACATGGCCTACATCGCCTTCCGCGACAAGAACGCCTTCGTCGTGCTCGACAACATCGAAGGCCCGAACTACCAGGGCATCGTCGAAGGCACCATGTCCTTCAGCCCCGACGGCCGGCACCTCGCCTTCGAGGCCCGGCGTGAAAAGGAAGGCGACAAGCCCGGCGAGAAGAAGCTCATTCCGTTCTTCGTCGTCGACAAACTCGAAACCGCCGAGCACGGCGGCTCCCTCCGCGGCAGCCGCATCGTCTGGGACGAGAGCAGCAGGAAGCTTCGCGCCATCATCCTCCGCGATGAAGGCAAGATCTTCCTGATGGACATGGAACTGCCCGGCTGAACTGCCCCGCAGAACACGCCAGCTCCAGGGGACCGGCCTCCGCCGGTCCCTTCTTCGTCTATCCCCGGCCGCGTTCCCGACGACCGCCCGGCCGACAGCCAATAAGCCGACAGGGAAATCACACAATCCACCAATCCTGTTCGGCTTACCGTTTGCATCTGGCCGGGGTTGGGAAAGACGGCAGCGTCAACCGGCGGAATGAGGAACGCGAGCGGGGTAAAGAGGGTGAAATGTGTCGGATAGCGCGCAGCA
>JBEKVL010000466.1:0-5649 GCA_049514055.1 Tepidisphaeraceae bacterium
CCGCGGACAATTGTGGGAACTGGCCGAGGAAGTGCCGGGCGGACCTTCCACGCAACGTCTGCTGGAATTGGCCGTCGCACAGCGCATGACCATCGGCGCCGGTCTGGTCGAGCGCACCGCCGATGGTGCGATGTACAACACCTACGTCGTCGCCATGCCCGATGGTCAGTTTCGGCGGCACCGCAAGCTTCAGGCCTTCGAGCACGAGGACATCTCGCCCGGCAATGAATACACCGTCTTCGACACGCCGCACGGCGTGCGGCTGGGTGTGCTGATCTGCTACGACAACAACATCATCGAGAACGTGCGAATTACGGCCCTGATGGGCGCCGAGGTTCTGCTCTCGCCGCACCAGACCGGTGGGTGCCTTTCCATCAGCCCGCACGGATTGAAGCCCATCGACCGGGCGATCTGGGACCGGCGGCACGAGGATCCCGCGGCCCTCACCCGCGAAATTACCGGCGACAAAGGTCGCGCCTGGCTGATGCGCTGGCTACCCTCGCGCGCCCACGACAACGGCATGTTCCTCATGTTCGCCAACGGCATCGGCGTGGACGACGACGAAATCCGCACCGGCAACGCCATGATCCTCGACCCCTACGGCCGGATCATCGTCGAGACGTCGGAAGCCGCCGACGCCATGGTCGTCGCCGATCTCGACCCCGCTCTACTGCACAACTGCACCGGCCGCCGCTGGATGAAATCCCGCCGGCCGGAACTGTACTCGCTGCTGAGCACAAAGACCGGCAAAGAAGTCAGCACGCGGCTGGTGCGATTCGGCAAGGAAACTTCATCAGGATATCCGTAGTTGAACGCTAGCCACCAGATCCGCCTGGGTCGGCCGTGTTGCCGAACTCCCGTTGCGCGACGTACTCAAACAACTCATCGAAGGTCTTGTAGCGCGCGAAGATATCGGAGCTGCCAGCCGCCCTCACGACGTACTCGCTTGTCCGCAGGTCGAATACATAGTGGTCCAGATCGCTCGTCCCGAGGACCAACAGATGTTCGTATTCGCCAATATCCGCCAACAGCTCCCGGTATTCTAGGTTTTCCTCTATGAATGGACGGGTATACTCCGACTCCTCGCCAACATAGGGATGTCGCTGAGCCGCAAAGAAAGTCATGTTATGCGACAGGCCGTCTGTCTGGCGAAGGAAAGCGCAATATCCTTCGGGAAGTTCGACGCCAAACTCCGCTCGCGTTCTTTCCCTGAGCAGTTCCAATGCGGGCTCAGAACAGGGAGGTTGAAGATCCATATCCCGTTTTCGCAGGCGACCCCTGATTTGCTCAAGACGCTGTTTCATATTCATAAAGCTCACCCTGCCTTCCGTCGATGCGACCGCAGCACGCTCTGCAGGCCGGTCGCGATCAATTCAGATCGGCTCTTGCCGGTCTGGTCGGCCACGTTATCCACGTCGTTGAGCAGTTTGGGGTCCATCGTGATCTGGATGGAAACGGCTCTCTCGTTGGCCGGTTTGCGTGGCCGGCCGGGACCACGCCTTGCCGACTCCCACCATATCCGGTTGTGCGGCGAGAGCGGTTTCATGGTCTTGATCGACACACTGTGCGCCAGACGGTCGAGTGCCGCGAATTCCGGATCGGAGGCCGCAAGTGCCTTTGGAGTAGTTCTTTTCATGGGATCACCTGCGCGTTCCGCCAAGCGAGAACTTCAGCAGTATACACAATAGACCATCAGAGTGGCGGCAAGCCAAGGGACGAATCTGCCAGTGAGGGCACTGGCAGCACTGAATGCGACAACGTTCCTCTTGCACTCGCGATATGTTCCCACAGCACCCCGTTCACTCATTTTGCATTTTGCATTTTGCATTTTGCATTCGCACTACTCCCTCGCCTTCCCCGTCATCGGCACGAACCGCACCTCCGTGATGGTTTGCGTCCGCCGCTGGCCGTCCGCCGTCTTGGCGATGACCACGAGTTGCTGGATCCGCCACGATGGGCCGATGGGGATGACAATGCGGCCGCCGGGTTTGAGCTGCTGCCACAGGGGCTTGGGCAGGTCTTCCGGAGCACAGGTGACGATGATGGCATCGAAGGGCGCCTGTTCCGGCCAGCCGAGATAGCCATCGCCGGAGCGGACGTGGACGGTGCCGTATCCCTGCTGCGTGAGCGTCTTTCCGGCCGTTCTGGCGAGTTCGTCAACGATCTCGATCGTGTAGACATGCGGGGTGAGGTGGGCCAGGACGGCCGCCTGGTATCTCGAGCCCGTGCCGATTTCCAGCACCTTGCTGGACGGCGTGACTTTCAGGTGTTCGGTCATCAGGGCGACGATGTACGGCTGGGAGATGGTCTGGTCGTGTCCGATCGGCAAAGGGGAGTCATCGTAGGCCTGGCCGCGTATGACTTGGGGAACAAAGGCGTGACGCGGCACGGCGAGCATCGCTCCGATCACGCATTGGTCGGTGACGGCATCCCGGCCATCGCGGGGGTTGGCGATCTGACTGCCGACCATCCGGCGACGGTCGTCGATCCGCTCTGACGCGGACCTGGCAATGGGTGGCCGGAAATCAGCCGGATTGGTGGTGGCTGGCCGGATGGGCGGAGAGGTCACGTCCGCCGGCGAAGGAGCCGCGCCGTCGCAGGATGGAGCAAGATGGAATGCGCAGGTGAGCATCAGAAGCAACAGGACAACAGTCGCCAGGCGACTGAGCCGCGGGCATTGTGCGAGCGGTAGGGCCATCGCACGCTCCGAATCCAAGACCAAGGGCCATTATCCTCTGGGTGGCGACGGCGAGGCGAGAGAAATGAGGTGGGAGTGCGGGCGTCCTCGCCCGCACTTTGAGAGCGGCCGGGGACGGCCGCGCTCCCAGAGTTCTTTTATCATCGCCCGCCCTCGCTGGTACATACCGATGGATCGAATACACTACTCGCCCTCGGTGGCGGCACGGGCAAGCGTACTTGCCCACGGCACCCGGCAGTGTGCGGCCGGTCAGTGATTTGACACGGCCTTTACCCCAATACAGGAGTTCGACAATAGAACAGAACCCAGCCAGGCACGTCAATCGCTTCTCGCGACGGCAAGTTCTCGGCGCTGCGGCGGCCGGGGCGTTTGCGTTGGCCATGCCGCGGTGGGTCTTCGCCGCCCCGGCGAAGGACATCCCGATTGCCGTTCAACTCTATTCCGTGCGCGGCGATTGCGCCAAGGATTTCGACGCCGCTCTGGCCGAGATCGCCAAGATGGGCTTCGCCGGCGTCGAGTTCGCTGGCTACCACAAGTACGGCGGCAAGGCCAGGGAACTGCGCGCGAAACTGGACGAATTGAACCTCAAGGTGTGCGCCACCCACATCGGCACGGGCTCGTTCAAGGGCGATGCGCTCAAGGCAACGATCGAGTTCCACCAGACCATCGGCTGCAAGTTCCTCATCGTGCCCGGCGATGGCGACTTCACCAATCCCGAGAAGAGCAAGGCCCTGGCCGAGACCTTCAACAAAACTGCCGAAATCCTCAAGCCGTTGAACATGGCCTGCGGCTACCACAACCACACCGGTGAGTTCAAGAAGGTCGACAACACGACCTACTACGACCTCTTCGCCGAGCGCACCACCAAGGATGTCGTCCTCCAGCAGGACTGCGGCTGGACCGTCGCGGCCGGCCTGGATCCGGTGGCCCTGATGAAGAAGTACCCCGGCCGGATGAAGACGACGCACTTCAAGCCGGCCGTGGTGGGCAATGACAAGGCCACCAAGAAGCCGTACATCGGCCAGGACTCGGTGGATTGGCCGGCCGTCATCACCGCCTGCCGCGAAGTCGGCGGCACGGAGTGGTTCACCGTCGAGCAGGAAAACTACCCCGACGACAAGACGCCGATGGAATGCACGAAGATTTCGCTGGACGGGCTGAAGAAGATATTGGCCAGCCTGGCGTAGCCAGGACGAATGCCGCCCATGCGGCGTTCCCCGAGCAACGATAACAAGAAAGGCCGTGGCTTGCCGGAGCCGCGGCCTTTCTTATGCCGGAGACACCTGCCCCGTCACGGTTGGTCACGGTATTGCTGTGCATCGCTTGGATCAGCATCGCCGGCATGGTCATCTCCGCCGTGGCCGCACTGGCGACAGGGCTTGCCAAAGGCGCCGGTTCCTCGGAACTCAACTTCGCGCTTGGATTCGCCGTTTTGGCGGCCTTCTTCATTCTCGCCAGCGCCGTTGTCAGCCTTGCTGGCCGCCGCTACACCGTGCAACCAGTTGTGGTATTGGGCGTTGCCGTCCTTTGCGTAGCCGTTCTATTGCCCGTCATCAATCAGCGTATCCGCGCAGGATGTAACCGGGTTCCGTGTGCCTCCAACCTTCGGCAGATCGGCCAGGCCATCTTCCTTTACGCCAAGGACCACAATGGCCTGTGCCCCGCGAAACTTGAAGACCTCATTGCCGCCACCGATCTTGATCCAGTGGTCTTTGTCTGCCCCTACACGCATGATCGTCCTGCGGATCCGAAGAAGCCGCTCGCGCCGCAGTTTGCACAGCCGGGGCATTGCTCCTATCGGTATCTGACGTCCGGCGTTCGTCTGGCCGATCTCTCTGCGGATACCCCGATGGCCACGGAGGATCCGGCCAACCACGATAACGAGGGTGCAAATGTGTTGTTTGGCGACGGGCATGTTGAATGGTTTACCATCGCTGGTTTCCGCCAACTTCTGGCCACCACGCGCGCGGCTACTCGATCATACGGCCCCTTGGCACGCTGAAGCGCGCCGTGCGCAACGGGGTCGCGCGACGAGCGGCAGGAATCTCTGACCCACCGAAACCCGTGCCACATGCGTTTGACTCGATCCGTTCTGGATGCCAAAGGATTGGAATTCTCGCTACTTCAGCGGGTATTCTGCGGTATAATGAAGGCGATGACACTGAGCATCGAGTTATCTTCGGAGACCGAAGCCCGCCTCAAAGCCAGGGCCAACCAAGCTGGCGTCGCAGTGGCCACCTATGTCGGCACGCTGGTCGAGCAGATCGCCAAGCCGCCGCTTTCGCTGGAGGAGATCAGCGGTCCTGTGGCTACTGATTTCGCCAAAAGCGGCATGACCGAGGACGAGTTGGGTGACCTTCTCGAAGAGGTTAAGCACGAGATGCGGGCCGAGAAACGGGCTCGCCGGGCCTCATGAGCCAACCACCGAAAGTCGTCTTCGACTGCAACATGTCTCCCATGCCTGCGCTGACCGACCACGATCTCGACTCCCTCACCGCCGAGTTCACGGCCGCCGGCTTGCGGCCGGTTCATGCCAAGACGCTTCTCCGGCGGTTCTATCGCGGGCACGGCGCCATTGACCTGGCCTCGCTACGGCTGGGACGAGTCGTCGACGAATATGTTCTTCAGAGTATTCCCCTGCGGCAGTCGACCATTCTTCGCCGCTCGGACAGTTCCGACGGCACCGTCAAACTGCTGCTCGGCTTCATGCGCGGCGGGTCGGCCGAAACCGTGCTCATGCCGGCGTTCGATCCGGTGAAGGCGGCCGGGTGCATTTCCTCGCAGATCGGTTGTGCCATGGGCTGCGACTTCTGCGCCAGCACGCGCGGCGGACTCGAGCGCAATCTCGAAGCCGGAGAGATCGTCGAGCAGTTTCTCCACCTGCGGGCTCTGGCCGCGGAGGTCGGCCGGCGGCTTTCTACGCTTGTATTCATGGGCACGGGCGAGCCGAT
>JBEKVL010000467.1:0-5645 GCA_049514055.1 Tepidisphaeraceae bacterium
CGACTGATCAACGCTCAACTCCCCGGTCAGAAGTTTGACATCCGCGGGAATGATGTCGCCCGGGCGCACCCGGACAATGTCACCGGGCACCAGTTCCCGTGCCGCAATGACCTGCCAGTTGGTCTCGCGCCGGACGCGGGCACTGACCTGCAACCGCTTCCGCAGTGCCTCGACGACGCCGGCGGCCCGATGCTCCTGCACGAAACTCAGCACGGCATTGACGACCAGTAACGCTCCCACCACCACGAGATCCGAGTACTTCCCAAGAACGGCCGACAGAACCATGATCAACTCAAGCATCCAAGCCGATACTCCCCAGAACTTCCCGAGGAACTTGAGGACCGGGTGCCCTTTCTCCTCGGCCACCTCGTTGTAGCCGTGCTCCTTCCGGCGGACTTCCGCGTCCGCGTTTGTTTTGTAAGGCCGGAGTCGGGGTTTACTTGGAGCGCCGCGAGCGTGTCGGGAACCGACGCGGAGGCCAGGTCAGGCGGTGCGGCGTTAGCTGACTTCGATGGCGCTGGCGCGGCTTCAGGCTCATTGCGCGTCGTTCGCATGGCGAATACCCTCTCTGGCGCTTGGCCAGTGGCGTTTCTAATCCCGAGCCAGCGCCTCGATGGGGTCGAGTTGCGCGGCTTTCCTGGCCGGAAGATAACCGAAAATGATGCCTGTCAGAAACGCACACGCGAAGGCAATGACGACGGGCGCGACCGTGAAGATCACGCGCCAGCCTGCAAGCGCGGAGGTGGATAAGCCGCCGCCAATGCCAACGACGACGCCTACCAGGCCACCGATGAAGCAGACCATCACGGCCTCGGTGAGGAATTGGAACAACACGTCGAAGCTGCGTGCGCCGATCGCCATGCGGATGCCGATTTCGCGGGTCCGTTCGGTGACCGAGACCAGCATGATGTTCATCACGCCAATGCCGCCGACAATGAGCGAGATCACGGCGATCGCCACCAGCAGATAGGTGAGCGTGTTCTGCGTCGCGTTGGCCGTGGCGATGGTATCGGCCATGTTTCGAATGTTAAAGTCTTCCTTGCGATGGCGTTCCATCAGCAGTCTGTGGAGATCCGCCTGCACCAGGCTCATGTCCGCGCCCGGATTCACTCTCACGACGAAATTATTGAAGAAGCGTTGACCAAAGACGCGCGCCCCGGCTGTCGTATAGGGCAGCCAGGCGGAGTTATCCATGTCGTCTCCCCGCGGGGTCAGACCTTTGCTGCTCAGCACGCCAATGACCAGGAAGGGCGCGTTGCCAATGAGCACGTACTGCCCCAGCGGATTCGTCGTATCAGGGAACAGGTTCTTTGCCACAGTCTGGCCGAGCACGACGACCTGGGCATAGCGCTTCACGTGCTCCGCCGAGAAGAACACGCCGGACTGCGGCGGCCAATCATGCACCCGGGGAAAGTCTTCGCCAGTCCCGACCACCGCGACTGTCAAGTCCTGGTCCCCAAAGCGCAGCAGTGAAGAAGACGCCGTTTCCGGAACCCCCATGTCGACACCGGGAACATGGACGATCGATGGCAGATCTTCCGGCAGGAAACTGGTCACGGCGACGGCTGAGGCGCGAACGGCGGGCGGTCCGCGCATCACCGTCAACAGGTCGGTCCCCATGGCCTGGATGCGTTCCACGACGTCCTGCTTCGCTCCGTTGCCAATCGCCATCAGTGCGATCACCGAGGCGACGCCGATGATGATACCCAGCATGGTGAGCGCGGTCCGCAGCCGATTGTGCAGCAGCGAACGCAACGCCATCTTCAGCGATTCGCCGAGCACCGCCACACCTGGCGTGGCATCCTGTCTTGTATCGCCGGTCTGCGACTGATGACCCGTCTCCCCTTTTTGCTGCTGCTCGTCGGAGGTGATACGCCCATCCGCAATACGCACGAGACGGTGCGCATGAGCGGCGATGTCGCTGTCGTGGGTCACCAGGATGATCGTATGACCCTCCCCGTGCAGCTTCTCCAGAATGGCCATGACCTCCTTGCCGCCCTGGCTGTCCAATGCACCGGTGGGTTCATCGGCCAGGATCACCGGCCCGCCGTTCATGAGCGCGCGGGCGATGCTGACACGCTGTTGCTGGCCGCCGGAGAGTTGGCTGGGATAGTGTTCCAGCCGGTCGCCCAGACCGAGTTCCCGCAACAAGTCACTGGCGTGGGCCGCTCGCGGCGTTTTTGCCATGCCGCGGTAAACGGCGGGAACCTCCGCGTTTTCGACAGCATCCAGATCGGACATCAGATTGTAGCGTTGGAAGATGAAGCCGAAGGTATCGCGGCGCAGTGCCGCCAGGGCATCGCCGCTGAGGCTGGCGACTTCGACGCCGCGAATGGAATAGCTGCCACTCGACGGCTTGTCGAGACAGCCGATGATGTTCATGAGCGTGGACTTGCCCGAGCCGGAAGCGCCCATGATGGCGACGAACTCGCCGCTCTGAATCGCCAGGCTGACTTCTTTGAGCACCGTCAGCGGCTCGCCGCCCGACGTATAGGTGCGGCTGACCGCTTTCAGGTCGAGCAAGGGCGACGGCATCACGGGCCTTTCCGAGCGCTCAACGCGCTTGATAATGAATTGGCCCGTGCCGTGTTCTCTCCGATAATGACCAGTTCCTTCTCCGTCAGACCGTCTTTGACTTCGGCCGACAGTTCGCTCTTGATGCCGATCTTGATCGCGCGGAGTTCAACGGTGCCGTCAGGTTTCAGCACCCGCACCTTGATTTGAGCGCCTTCGCCGGCATTGCCGATGGCAGCGGCCGGTATCAGCAAGACGCTCTTTGCCTGGGCCAGCACAATGAAGACCTGCGCGGTCATCTGAATTCTCAGTTCACGCTCCGGATTGGGAATATCGAACAGCACGTCGTAGAACACCACGTTGTTAATCAATTCCGGGGTGGGGAGAACCTGCCTGACCTTGCCATTCCAGCGCTTGGAATCGCCCAGGATGGTGAAGTAGACGTCCTGGCCGGGCTTGACGCGAACAATGTCCGCTTCCGAGACTTGCGCCCAGACCGTCACGGTGCTGATGTCGGCAATCCGCAGGATATTCGGCGCCTGTTGGTTGGCGTTTAGGGTTTGCCCTTCAAGAAGGCTGATGGAAACGACTTCGCCTGCCATCGGCGCCGTGATCTTCGTGTAATCCACGTTGGCTTTGGCGGTGTCCACCGCCGCCGCCGATTGCTTCATCTGCGCCGAGAGCGACGCGGCGTCGGCGAAGGCAACATTGTAATTGGCCCGGGCGATGTCCAGGTCGCTGGCGGAAACCGCCTGGTCCGGAAAGAGTCTCTCGTTGCGGGTTTGCTGCAATGTGGCGAGCCCGAGTTGGCCCTGTTTCAGAGAGTGCTGGGCCGTCATGCTTTCGAGCGTTGCGTTGGCGGCCGTGAGGGCTGTGTCGGCCAGCACCGGATCAATCTCCGCGAGCAACTGGTTCTCTTTCACCTGATCGCCGCGGTTGACCTTCAGCGATTTGAGCTTGCCGGAGGTCTGAGCGCCAACATCGACGTACTTGATGGGCTGCACAATGCCGGCCGCCACCACCGTGCTTTCCACATCGCCGCGTTCGACGGCGGCGGTGGCATAAACCGGCTTGGCTGTGCCAAACGCCCAGAAATACCCGAACACGCCTGCACCGGCGACGAAGAGTGCGAGAATCAGCCACAGGCTGCGTCGGAGGAGGTGAGATCGGACTTTCAAAGGACGATTCCTCGGAGCGGTTGCAGGTTCAGCATTCGCTGTAACTACGGGTTTGGCGACCGGGCTGATGTCTATCGCGTCCATCTACGTCATGTCCTGTGGTGTGTGGAGGTCTCGGTCCTTGGCCTTCGCGCAGGCCAGACGCAACGGGGAAATCGCGAGATTCAGAAGCCAACTCAAGCCGCGGTCGAGGGCGAGGATGAGGGTTTCGCGGGTGCGGGGCATGTTGGAGAGTGCCAAGCCCGTGGTGAGAGCCAGGCCGACGCTCGCCAGCGGATGGTCCCGGACGAGATTCAGCGGGGCGAAGGCGGCGACGGAGGCGTGCAGCCTGGTTTTGGCGATTGCCAATTGACTCGTCGGGATTACCGTAACAGTCTTCGGGCGGTCCATAGTGTTGCTCCAGAAAGGGTGATGAACAGCAGGCCCTCGAGAGCGAGCGCCGCGGCCAACGGCATGACGGCCGAGAGTCCGACGAATCCGGCCCATGCAACCGCCGCCGCGCCGGCAAGAGCCAACAGACCGGCCGCCAGGAAGATGACGATTGCGAGTGCGACACGCGCAATCCCATGTCGCAAGGCTCTGCCTTCGGCCTCTGCCAGGTCGGCGGCGGCTATGACTATGTTGACCAGGTCGTTCATACGACGTTCCGCTTCACAGTCGCAGCTTTGAAAAACGAGCCACGGCGGACCCCGTACAATCCAGACCCGCCGTGACGCGCGATTCGGACCGAGTTAATGCCTGCGGAACATGAACAGGCCCAGGATCAATCCGACACCCGCGGCCACGGCGACGCTGGTCAGGGGGTTGTCGATGATGGTGGTGCCCAGTCTTTTCGCAGCATCGGCGCTTCGATCGAGCGCGCTCTCACAAGCATCACTGGCCTTGTCGCGAGCGCCCTCGCGGGCCGATGCGAATGCCTGCTTCACCGCATTCACGATCTCGTCTTTGAGGTGGGCAAGGTCGCCGCCTAATTCCGCAACGTCGGCGGAAGCGTTGTGAGCAAGATGGCGAGCGGCCTCTTTGACCGATTCTCCGCCGTTGTCTTTGTCAGCCTTGGCAATCATGATAGTTCTCCTTCAAGAAATTGGCTGTTAAAATCGAACACGAGATGGGTGTCATGCTGTCGGCGTCCGTCCTCATACTCCTTGCAGCACGCCGGCTTCGATCCGGCGGACGCCCGGGAAGCGGGAGTTCGCTGCTTGCCTCGACCGGGCCGGCGCTCCTCCCCAGATTCTCTCTTCGATGATCTGGCGGATCTTGGCCAGCGCGACATTCTGGATCTGCCGGACTCGCTCCTTGGTCAAGCCGACAACTCTCCCGACCTCCTCTAGGGTCAGAGGCGTCTGGGCCTGTTCCCTCCAATTGAAGCGGTGCCGAATTACGGCCTCCTCGATATCCGTCAGTCTGGCCAGGTTGCGATCGACGATCACCTTAAGTTCATCGACGCATTCCCCCTGGAAGATCGCCCGGCGGCGCTCGGGCCAGTCGCTCTTTTCCAGGTTCATTTCGAGTTCCATCGGGAATCGGGTGCGATGGTGCGCCGACTTCTGAGCGGCCCGGCCGAAGGCCTGGACGATCGCCCGGCAGGCGTAGGTCGAGAACTTGAAGCCGCGGTCAGCGTCGAACTTATCCACCGTGTGCAGCAGCGCCATGTTGCCTTCGGAGATGACGTCGGCGAAGTCCACATGATTTAACCGCATGCGACGGGCCATGGCCAGCACGAGAGCGAGATTCGTCCGCACTAGGTACTCTCGGAAGTGCTCGTACCGGCAGTGCCACTGGGCGAGTTCCGCGGCAAGTTCAGCCGTCAGGGCCTTATGCCGAACCGTATGTTTGAGTTCGGTCAACCGCTTCTTGGCGTAGTTATAGCGGTAGAACATCAACTGCTCCTCCTCGGCGTCCATGAGGCTCAGGGAGCGATGGATCCCGCCAGATACTCCGTTGTCCGTGGTC
>JBEKVL010000467.1:5652-11233 GCA_049514055.1 Tepidisphaeraceae bacterium
CGGAGGTAACTGCGTCTCCGCGTCTACGCCCATAAGCTGCGCTTCAATGCCGCGCCGCGTGAAGACCGGCGAGTCGATGAAGGCGTAGGACTGGGAGACAATTCGCAGGGCATACGCTCGAAGAGCCCGGCCAATCGGGCGCTTCTCGCAAGTCGGCCGCTTTCTATCGAGTACAATGGGCATGCTTCACTCCTAGTTAATCTGGGCAACAGAGAACACTCGTTTCTGCGCCGTGTAGTTGATGTTGCTGCCGGCCGCTCCGAAGTGCCAGAGGACATACCCGGCGGCGGAATAGACCTGGAAGTTGGTCTTGGGAATGACCACGGTGAGCGTGTGCTTCCCGGGACGAAAGAGGGCTTCCTCGCCGTCATAGGCGGCCAGCCCATAGGCGGCCACCCGCCCTGCGCGGGGAACTACGTAGCTGGCCAGCGAAACCCATGCGGTGTGACCCGCCTGGACGGTGAAACTCATCTTCACCTTGTCTCCGGACTGCACATGGCCGCTCAGACTCGTGTACGTCCTGGTGTCGCCCTTGTGTGTCACGCTATAGGTGATGCCGCTCACATAGGATTTCGCGAGACGGTAATTGTAATAGTCCTGCGCGGTGATGATCGATCCGCTGGCGATGCCGACGGTGTAGGTGGACGACAGGGCGGGACCCGTGCGGACATAGCCTGCAGGCATGATCTCCTGCACCAGGTACTGCCCGGCAGTCAGGCCGGTAAACGAGAAGGAACCGTTGGCGGCGCTCACAATGGTGCTGCTTGGGGCACCATCCGCACTGTCAATCGCGCCATTCCCGTTACGGTCCAGATACAGGTTGACTCTGATGCCGCCGAGCGGCACGCCCTGCTGGCCGGGGAACCCGTTGCCGCACACATCCCAGAATGTTGTCCCGCCGATCTGGCCGAGTTGGAAGTCGCCGAAATCTCCGCCGGGGAGGTTTACGCCGCTGGTCATCACGACGGCGGCCGGGTTGGCCGTGGTCAGGGTCCAGCCGGCCGGCACGACCTCGCGGACGCTGTAGGTTCCGGGGGCCATATTCGTGAAGACATAATGGCCGGTCGCATCCGTCGTGGCGGTTTGCTCGCCGGCGTCAAGCACATCGTTGCCGTTGGTATCGAGGAAGACGGTGATGCCCGCCAGGCCCGGTTCGTCGGCCTGACGCACACCATCGCCGTTGGTGTCCTGAAACTTCGTCCCGGAGATCTGTCCGAGTTGTGCCGGGGGTTGGAAGTCACCGAAATCTCCGCCGGGAAGGTTTGTGCCGCTGGTCATCACGACCGCGGCCGGGTTGGCCGTGGTCAGGGTCCAGCCAGCCGGCACGACCTCGCGGACGCTGTAGGTTCCGGGGGCCATATTCGTGAAGACATAATGGCCGGTCGCATCCGTCATGGCGGTTTGCTCGCCGGCGTCAAGCACATCGTTGCCGTTGGTATCGAGGAAGACGGTGATGCCCGCCAGGCCTGGTTCGTCGGCCTGACGCACACCATCGCCGTTGGTGTCCTGGAACTTGTTCCCGCTGATCTGGCCGAGTTGGAAGTCGCCGAAATCTCCGCCGGGGAGGTTTGCGCCGCTGGTCATCACGACCGCGGCCGGGTTGGCCGTGGTCAGGGTCCAGCCGGCCGGCACGACCTCGCGGACGCTGTAGGTTCCGGGGGCCATATCCGTGAAGACGTAGTGGCCGGTCGCATCCGTCGTGGCGGTTTGCTCGCCGGCGTCAAGCACATCGTTGCCGTTGGTATCGAGGAAGACGGTGATGCCCGCCAGGCCCGGTTCGTCGGCCTGACGCACACCGTCGCCGTTGGTGTCCTGGAACTTGTTTCCGCTGATCTGGCCGAGTTGTGCCGGGGGTTGGAAGTCGCCGAAATCTCCGCCGGGGATCTCCGCACTGGACTTCACCACGACGGCGGCCGGATTGGCCGTGGTCTGGGTCCAGCCCGCGGGTACGACCTCGCGGACGCTGTAGGTTCCGATGCCGATGCCCGCGAACAGGTAGTGGCCGTTGAGGTCCGTGGTGGCGGTTTGCTCGCCGGCGTCAAGCACGCCGTTGCCGTTGGTATCGAGAAACACAGTAATCCCCGAAAACGCTGGCTCGCCGGCGTCATGCACGCCGTTGCCGTTGGTGTCCTGGAACTTGTTCCCGGAGATTGAACCGCAGATGAGGGCGGTGACGTGGTTGGTGTCCAGCGTCACCGCGCCGTTGATCGCCAACGCTCGTCCGCCGGCGATGCTCGCGCCGGTCGTCAGCGTGATGCTCGCCAGTGCGACGATGGTGCCCGCAAATTGGGTGTCGGTGCCGAGTGTCGCGGAACTGCCCACCTGCCAGAACTCGTTGTCGCAGCACGGGGGCGTGTTGATCAGTTTCACGGACGACGCGCTGGCCGTCGTCAGTGTGCTTCCGATCTGAAAAACAAATTGGGCGTTGGCGTTGTTCTGGAAGTCGAGCGTGAGCGTTCCCGTCAACTGCGCCGATGAATCGAACTTGTAGACGCCCGGCGTGAGGGTCAGCCCGCCCAGATCCTGGCCGCTCAAGTTCCGGGTCGGCGCCAGCCCGGCAAGCGCGGTGTACGCGGTTGTGGCGTCGGCCTCCGCCTGTTGGGCAACGGCGTCCGTGGCGTGGATCTGCCCCGGCAGGGAAACCAGCCCTGGAGGAAAGCCGGTGATCGCGCTGCCCGGCGAAAGGCCCACATCGCCGACGATCATCGTGGGGCCGGTGTTGGTCACTGCCGAGCCCGCCAGGACGGCAAAGCTTTCGGCGGTGCCCAGGAGCCCCGAGAGCAGTCGTCGCTCTTCCAGCCCCTCGATGTTAAAGCGGCTCGCACCCAAGGCCCGGCACCGCCGGGCCGGATTCCTGCGTGAGCGCTGCAGGGAGGACGATTTCACCAAAAGCCGATTTGATTCCGTGTACATGTGGGGCCTCATCGCGCAAAAAAAACCGGCGTGGCTAAACACCCGAAGGTATTCAACCACGCCGGCTTACTCGTCACCGAGCCCCCCAGCATCACCGGGTTGCTCATTATCTAGTCTTCCGACGACTTATTTTCAAAACATATCGGAGTCAACCTCGCTGTTACTGTCGCTCCGCAATTCTCGATCACTTTATTCATTGTAGACCGCCGTGCCTCAATAGCAAGGAAATTCCAATATTGCAGCGGATGACAGGCTAGAATGCCTGTCCTGCCAAATGCCGCTATCTCTTCTTTGTCTCGCGGAAAAGAGGCGACTCCACCAGGGTGAAGAGCACGACCTCCTCGCCGGTTGCGGTGCTGATGTCGTGGTGCAGGCTCAACACCTTGACGCCGGTGATCTCCTGGACCATCGCTTCCAGGATCGGCCGCGCGGCTTCGATCAACTGGACTCTCACTTGTTTCAGGAGATCCCGCCCTTTATCGGCCTGGAGCGTCTTGACCAGATGCTGTTCGGCCGTGGTCAGAACCCCTTGGAGCCGAACCACGAGCAAATCACCCAGCAAGTGGGTGTGGACGTCCTTGGGGCCGCGGCCCATGTATTCCTGCGCGAAGCGGCTCATGCCCTGGCAGATGGCGGCTTCAATTTCTCCTGATGTCTTCATCGGGACGCCTCACGCTTCTTCGGCGGAGCCTCGTAGGGTGGGCGTACTCGCCCACCTTTCCCTGGCATGGGCGAGCGGTGGGCGGGTACGCCCGCCCTGCCAGACTCCGTGAGGTCACTGACCATCGCCAGGATCCTGACGGCTCGGCCGGCATCATCCCGCAGGACGGTCCCATGGACCCTCACCCAGATTATGCTCTCGTCCTTGCGAACGCAACGCTTTTCCGCAGTCCATGAGTCGATCCCGCCACGGAGCGCCTGCGCAAGTCTCTGCATGGCGCTCTGGCGATCCTGAGGGTGAGTGAGACTGAGGAGCGTCCTGGTCAGTAGTTCTTCGGCTGAATACCCCGTGATCTCACAGAACTTCTGATTGACCCGGGTGAAGCGGAAAGCGGGAGTATCGGCCTGGATCATGCCGATACCGGGAAGATCGAACATGGCACGGAATCCTGCTTCGCTGTTCAGCAACGCCTCCTCGACTCCCCGAAGCAGCAGGAATGCGATTTTCTCCTCGCCAACGACCGCGTCTACTTCGTGGCGTCTCAGGGCATCGATGATGGGTTCGGCCGCGGCCAGCCGTTCTTCGAGTTCCCGATATGTCGGTCTGGTCTTGTTCATGACGCGCCCTCCGATAAGCGTAGCGCCAGCAAAACCTTCTTCTGATCGCTCAGGCTGCCCAGCACGACCACCCTTGGAAGCGGAGCGACCAGGATCAAGGCCGGTGTCACCAGGATATTGTCCCTGACCGCTGCTCCAAAGTTCTTGACGACATCGACCGTTTCAATCGTGCAGCAACCGTTCAGGTGCTCGTGGCAGAGGCGACGGAGGTTGGACAGAGCCTGGCGGGAATTCGGCCCATCGCCTGCCATGAAGAGCCGGAGCAGGTAATGGCCGCGCTGTCCCTTCTTGCGACGAGGCTTTTTTGCGGGGGCGTGGTTCATTTCCCACCACCCTTGCGGATGAATCGCCTCGCTTCAATCGCTGGAGGTTGCGGATTTTCCGGGAATTCAATGCCCCGATCCGTAATGACAAAGGGCACACGCCGACTGGAATGCGCCGAGCCCCTGGATTTGACGATCAGCAGTTGTCGGGTGACCTCCCGGTCGGTCTCGACAAAACGCAGTTGGATGACCGCGTCCACCACCGAGGAAAAGCCGATGCCGCTGAGTTCCTCATCTATACCGGTCAGGCCGCTGATCTGGTTGGTCATGACGCAGGTAATGCCCCGCTCCTTGATGATGCTCACGAGCCGCATCAGGTAATCGAAGGCGGCCTGGTCGGACCCCATGCGGACGCAGGCGGAGACGGCGTCGATGGTCAGATGGTCGGGCTTGAAGGTGTCGATGGTACGGAGGGCACGGATCAGATGGTCGTCAGACCCCATGGACTCCGGGAGGGCCGTCTGCACCAGCAGTTTGCCGCTTCGAAGAGGCGGGCGCAGGTCAATCCCGGCACTCAGCATCGCGGTGACCATCGCCTCCTTGGATTCCTCAAAACTCAGGTACAGCACCCTCTCGCCGCGACGGCAGGCAGCCTGGACGAACATGCACGCCATCGTGGTCTTGCCCGTGCCGCTGACGCCGGAAATGAGAATGCAGGAGGTGCTCCGGTAGCCGCCATCGAGCATCGTGTCCAGTCCGTCCAATCCCGAGGACACCTTGGGCCCCAGCGGCTGATGGGCCAATTCGGCCTTGGTCAGCGGGAAGAGGATGATCCCGTGGTCGCCGATGACGTAGGGATACTCGTTGGTCCCAAAGCCCGAGCCGCGATACTTGATCACCCGCAGCCGCCGCGTCGCCACCTGTCCGATGACGCGATGGTCGAGGCGGAGGACGCAGTCCGCCATGAAGTCGAGGAACTCGTTCTGGCTGGGCATATCCCCGTCGCGCTGAGTCTTGGCGGTCAGGACGTTGGTCAGTCCCCGGTCGATCAGCCATTCGTGGATCCGATACAATTCGTTGCGCTCGCGCCGCGGGTCGCCGAAAATCCGCAGCAGCACATCCAGCGC
>JBEKVL010000468.1:0-5634 GCA_049514055.1 Tepidisphaeraceae bacterium
GCCCGCCGGCCGAGAAACCCAGGATCCCGATGCGTTTCGGGTCGATCCCCAGTTCGCCCGCCTTGGACCGCACCAGGCTCACGGTGCGCTGGGCATCCTGGAACGGCGCCAGTCGTTCTTCCTGGCCCTTACGCTGCGGCACGCGGTACTTGAGGATGATGGCCGTCACGCCGTTGGAATTGGCCCACTCGGCCACCTCGGTGCCTTCGAGATCCCAGGCGAGGATCGAGTATCCGCCGCCGGGGCAGATGATGATGGCCGCCCCGTTCTTCTTGTCCCTGGCCGGCTCGAAGATCGTCAGCGTCGGCTTGGAGACGTTGCCCAGCCGCTTGATCGGCGAAGTCGGCGGGTCCATGTATTTCTCCTCGCCGATGTCTCCCTTCTCGCCGGGCGCCTTGTCCGGCCAGACATTGATCACCGGGCGTTCCTGCGCGAACGTGGCAGCGCCCATCATCGTCAGGAGCACGATACACAAGCTTTTCTTAAACACGAATGTCTCCTCTTGTAGTTGTTTCGACTATCTGCGGAACATCGGCGCCAGCCGCAGCGGCACGGACAGCGCCAGGCAGGCCATCGTTGTTGGATACAACCGGCCGGGCCGATTGTCGCCTGCCGGCTCGCTGCTTCCACGCGCCGGCCAGGCCCCATCTTCCTTTCGCTGGAGCGGCTGGAGCAACGCCAGGTTCTGTTTCCACACGGCCGTCCAGCCCTTCTCGCCGATCCCCGACGCCGCGTGGGTCGTGCAGTACACGGAGTAGTACATGTACGGCGTGCTCTCCTTGACTGGATTGTCGATGAGGAATTGCGCGGCCGAGGACATTTCGCCGCGGACAGCGCTCTCGACGGCGGCCAGACAGAGCATGCCGGCGGCGGTCATGGCGGAACTGGGATCCTGCTGAGGCTGGTAGGCAAACGCCTTGCGGTCGGCCCGGTAACAGCGCAGCGCAAACGCGGCCGCCCGTTCGAAACGCTCCCTGGGCACGGGCAGACCGACCGACAGGCAACCCCGCATGGCGGCGACGCACCAGCCCGTCACCGACAAGTCCGCGTCGGTGGATGTGGGCTCGTAGCGCCAGCCGCCGGCGTAGATATCGCGTTCCTTTTTGGCGTCCTGGCTTGTGGTAATGATCTTGAGCGCTTTGTCCAGCGACTGGCGGACGCGGCGGCGAAGGTTCTCATCCAATTCGGTGCCATGCACCTGTGCCAGCACCAGCGTGGCGATGGCGTGGCCGTACATCTTCGATCCCTCCGCGCCGAAATATCCCTTGTCACCCCCCTGCCCGAGGAGGTACTCGACGGCCGAGCGCAGCGTCTGCCCGTATTTTCCCAGATCGGGCGTGTGGCCGGACGCGAGCATCGCCAGGACGACCAGCGCCGCCGACGCCGCAGGTGGAGCCGCCGTTTCGAACGACCCGTCGCTCTTCTGAAGTTTCTGCAGATAGAACAGACCGTGGTCGATGGTGGCTTCGAGATCCTGCGGAATCAGCGGCTTGGGTGCCTCGGCGGCAATGGCCGCGTCCGCCAGCGCCACCGCCGCAGGCACCCCCGCTATTGCCAGAACCATGCTTCGCCGGGAGATCATCGCGGACAACGTACCGCCGCGCCGGGTAAAGTCCAAGCGGGCCGGCGAGCCGGCGCGGAGGGCGCTCTGACCGGGAATTCTGGCAGTCGGGAGGACCGTGCTTCTGCACCGCCGGGCGTGTGCCCAGCGAAGCTGCCGCAGAGAACCGCGGCCCTCCCATTTGCCAAAACGTGACGGGCAGACCCCGGACATCTTTCACGCAAGACATTTCACGCAAGAAAGGCATTGATTTTGCTCCGCCGGAGTTTATACTACAACTCGACATCAGATTCGCGCGGGTGTTTGGTTCCAGGTGGTCCTCAGGGACGGCGTTGGGACTCTGACGCTGAATGTCTCATGACAACACAGGTTGCAGTTGCGGCGGTGGCCGAAGAGCGCGTGGGCTCGTTCGCCCAGCGTGTCCAGTCGATTCGCAGGAGCCTCCACGAAGTGGTGATCGGGCAGGAGAGCGTCATCGACCTGCTCCTGGTCTGCTCGCTCACCGGGTCACATGCCCTGCTGGTGGGCGTGCCAGGGCTGGCCAAGACGCTGATGGTCAAGGCGCTGGCGTCGGCCTTCTCCTGGAAATTCGCGCGCATCCAGTTCACGCCCGACCTCATGCCCTCGGATATCACCGGCTATGAACTGCTGGGACGCGATGAGGCCACCGGCGCGCCACGGATGACGTTCCGGCCGGGCCCGGTCTTTTGCAATCTGCTCTTGGCCGACGAGATCAACCGGGCGACGCCGCGAACGCAGTCGGCGCTGCTGGAGGCGATGGCCGAGCAGCATGTGACGGTCGGCGGGCGGACGTATCCGCTGGAAGAGCCGTTCCTGGTCGTGGCGACCCAGAACCCGATCGAGCAGGAAGGCACCTACCCCCTGCCCGAGGCGCAACTCGACCGGTTCATGATGGAGATCGACATCGACTATCCGAGCCCGCAGCAGGAGGAGGAGATCGTGCTCAAGACGGCCGGCGCGACGCCGCCGCTGCCGGCGGCCGCATTCGACCGGGCGACGTTCATCGAACTGCGGGACCTGGTGTGGGCGGTGCCAGTGCCGCAGAGCGTCGCGGCCTACGCGGTGAAAGTCTGCGGGGCGAGCCGGCCGGGCGACATGCGGGCGCCGGCATTCATCAAGGAATACGTGCAATGGGGCGCCGGACCGCGCGGGTCGCAGAACCTTGTGCGAGCAGCCAAGGCGCGGGCGCTGCTGGAAGGACGGACCGCGCCGACGCTGGAAGATGTCGCCCGGGTGGCTCCGCCGATATTGCGCCACCGCCTCATCGTCAACCACCGGGCGGTGGGCGACGGAGTGACGGCGGACCAGGTCGTGCGCCGCCTGATCCAGGAAGTGCATGCATGAGAGGGAGTATTCGATGGCCAGCGTGGCCGCACAATCCGCTCCGGTCCAGAGCCGCTTCCTCGATCTGAAGGCGCTGGCCTCGCTGTCGCACCTGCGCTTTGCCACGCGGCGGCAGATCGAGGGCGCCTACAGCGGGCGGCACCGCTCGCGACAGAAGGGCGGTGCGGGGGAATTCGCCGATTACCGCGAGTACGTCGAAGGCGAAGACCTGCGCCGGCTCGACTGGAAAGTGCTCGCCCGCACCGGCCGGGCATACACGAAGATCTTCCAGGATGAGACGAACCTGTTGTGTACGCTCGCCATTGATGCCAGCGGGTCCATGGACTTTCGCGGCCTGGCGCCGCACGCCGCTTCCAAGCTCGAATATGTGCAGTATCTCTGCACGGCGCTGAGCCACCTCATCGTGACCCAGCAGGATCAGGTTGGCGTGGCGGTGCTGGCCGAGGGCTTGCAGCAGGCGATTCCACCGGCGGGCACGTCGCTGCACCTGGCCAGGCTGCACGAACTCATCGCCGGCATCGACACCAGGCCGGCCACGCGCCTGGACGACGGGTTGCTCGACTTGTTCTCCCGGCTGACGCGGCGTGGCGTGCTGCTCGTGCTCAGCGATTTCCTCGTCGTCGACCTCGAGGCGCCGTTTGCGGCCCTGCGCCTGTTCCGTCACCGCAGGTGGGAGGTGGTCGTCTTGCATATAGTGCATCCGGAAGAGGAACGGCTTCCCAGCGCGCTGGCCTGCCGCTTCGAGGGGATGGAGAACGATGGCAAGGTCGATGCATCACCCGTGGAAGTGGCCAGGCTCTACGAAGAGCGATTCAAGGAGCACGGCACGGCCGTGCGCGAATTGGCATTGGCGACGGGATGTGAATACCACCGTGTATCCACCGCGATCCCCTATTTGCAGACCCTTGGCAGCTTCCTGGTCGAACGCACCGGCTGATAACTGTCTTGCTTTGACTGAAGGACCGTCACCATGACGCTCGTTCATCCCTGGGCACTCCTGGCCGGAATCGCGGCGGCAACGCTGCCGCTGATTATTCACTGGCTTACCAGGCCTCGCCCGACGCGCGTGCCGCTTTCGACGATCCGCTTTCTCATGGAGGTGATCCGCCAGCGACGCGCGCGACATCGGCTGCGCGATGCGATCGTGCTGGCATGCCGGATCGCGGCCGTGTTGCTCCTGGCGGCCGCATTCGCCCGGCCGCTGACGGAACATACGACGCTGGCGTCATCGGCCCCGGCCGGCGACACCACGCGTGTGGTGGTGCTCGATTGCAGCCAGAGCATGGCAGCCGTCAGCAACGGCATCGGTGTCTTTGAGCGCGGCCGCCCGGTGGCGGCCGAAGCCCTTGCGGGCCGGCCGGGGCTGGCCGTGAACCTCGTCCTCGCCGGCGCCCGCCCCGTGGCGGTGTTCGACCAGCCGAGCGGCAACGTCGGCGCACTGCGGGAGGAACTTGCCAGAGCGCAGCCCCGTCCGGAACAACTTGATCTCCAGGCTGCCATCGCCAGTGCCGCGCGAATGCTCGCGGCGTCACCCGGGCAACACCGCCGGGAATTGCTGGTCATCTCCGACCTGCAGCGAAGCAACTGGGCAACGGCGGACTTCTCCCCACTGCCGCAGGACACGGTCATCCAGTTGCGTAATGTCGCCCCGATGACAACGCCACCGAACCTGGCGATATTGCGCGTGGCTCCCCAGGGCCGCGTCGAACAAGACCGCGAGACGCGCATCGAGGTCGATCTGGGCAACTACTCCCCGGCCGCGCGCGAATTGCAGGTCGAGATTTCCATCGGCGCCCGCCAGTTCCGCCTGGCTGGAACCTGCCCGCCCAATTCGGTCACCACGCTTGCCGCGAATGTCACGCTGCCGCAGGCCGGCTGGGTCTCGGGCGCGGCGCGTCTGGTCAATGTCGAGGATGCCCTGCCGGCCGACAACAGCCGCTCGTTCGTCATCGACATCCGCCCGATGCCGGTGTTCGCGATGGTCTCACGGCAGCCGGCCAGGCCCCATCCCGCTTCCAGCCACTATCTCGAACGCGCCCTGCTCCCCCTGCTGCCCAGGCCGCCGCAAACCGGCGGGAAAGTGATCCGGCTCGATCCGGCGCAGCTCGACCGGGATGCCATCATCGCCGCCGACCTCATCGTCCTCGATCATCCCGGGCATCTCACACAGCCGCAGGTGACGCTGCTGGCGTCGCTGGTGCGACGGGGCAAGGCGCTGCTCTACGTGGCGGCCGATCCGATCGACGCGTCCAACCTGAAGATGTTCGCCCAGTCCGTGGGCGGCGATTTGCAGTTGCCCGTCGAGTTTCTGCCGCCACAGCCCAGGGCTCCACGGCGCGATCTGTTCATCCTCGAACATCATGCCAATCAGTCGCCGTTCAACGCCTTTGGCGAAACGCTGCCGGCGGTGCTCTCGAGCCTGCGCTTCGGCGGCGGGCTTGCCTCGCGACGCCTGGCCACGGGCCTCGAGGACGACCTGCTGGCCGTCTATTCAGATCGCTCCGCGTGCCTTGTGGTGTCGGCCTGCGGCGCGGGTTCACTGGCCGTGCTCAACGCGGATCTGGACCAGTCGAACCTGCCCAATTCGTCCGCCTTCGTGCCGCTCGTCGAGGAACTCGCCGCGCGTCTGCTCGGGCAGCGCCGCTCGGAAGACACGGCCGTGCCCTCCGGCCAGCCTCTCGCCCGCTATCTCCCTGCGGACATCGCCT